>NZ_KV841553.1:0-92867 GCF_001839505.1 Streptococcus sp. HMSC34B10
TTTTACCTGTCTACTTGACAGGGGGCATATCAAACTTCTAGGTGCTTTTATAAGTTTTCTTTAAGGATACTTTAATATTCTAGAGTTGAAAAGGAGGAACGTCTCATGCGAAAGAAATTCTTTCTAACTAGCGCTGCAGTACTTTTAGCAGTTGCAACACTGCAAAGCGCCCAGGCAGCTACTGATGTTCAAAAAGTAATTGATGAAACCTATGTTCAACCTGAGTATGTCTTGGGTTCTTCACTAACGGAAGATCAAAAAAATCAAACACTGAAAAAACTTGGCTACAATGCCTCAAAAGATACTAAAGATTTGAAGACTATGACACCAGATGTCTACTCAAAGATTATGAATGTTGCAAATGACTCTAGTCTTCAACTTTATTCGTCAGCAAAAATTCAAAAATTGGGTGAAAAATCTCCACTTGAGGTCAAGATTGAAACGCCTGAAAATATCACTAAAGTGACACAAGATATGTACCGTAATGCGGCTGTTACCTTGGGTGTAGAGCACGCGCGTATTTCCGTTGCGGCACCAATCCCAGTTACTGGTGAAAGTGCCCTAGCAGGTATTTACTATTCCCTTGAGTCAAATGGTGTTCAATTACCTCAAGAAAATAAAAATTTGGCACAGAAAGAGCTCAAGGCCTTGTCGGACATCAATGATGAAAACAAAGATAAATCAGGATATGATGCCAATAAACTCAATGTAGCCCTTGCTGACATCAAATCAGCGGTAGCAAAGGCCAAAGAGTCCAAAGGTGAACTAACAGAGGACGATGTTCGTAAGATTGTTGAAGATACTTTAAAGAACTACAAACTAGATCAAGTTGTTACGGGTAACCAAGTTAATGTCATTATTAACTTTGCCTTCAATCTTTCAAAGAGCGATATTCTTAATAACGAAGACTTTGCAAAGACTCTAAAAGATTTGAAACAAAGTATCGTTGCGCAAGCAGGTGATAGTTTCAGCAATATCGACTTAAACTTTGATGCTAATAAAGCTATCCAAGATGGTGGAAACATCCTTAGCTCAATTTGGCAAGCTATCCTTAACTTCTTCAAGAGTTTTGGTGCTTAGGTCAATTCATGGTATAATAGATGGTAACAGGATTGTTGCCGTCTTTTTTTATCGGCTTATAGAAAGTGAAATTATGTTAAAGAAAAATGATATTGTAGAAGTTGAGATTGTCGATTTGACCCATGAAGGAGCTGGTGTTGCCAAGGTTGATGGCTTGGTCTTTTTTGTAGAGAATGCTTTACCAACAGAAAAAATCCTTATGCGTGTCCTTAAAGTTAATAAAAAGATTGGTTTTGGTAAGGTCGAGGAATATTTTACACAATCTCCACATCGTAATCAAGATTTAGATTTGGCTTACCTGCGTTCAGGCATTGCCGACTTGGGACATCTAGCTTATCCAGAGCAACTCAAGTTTAAAACTAAGCAAGTAAAAGATAGTCTCTATAAGATTGCTGGAATCACGAATGTAGAGGTTGCTGATACTCTTGGCATGGAAAATCCTATCAAGTATCGTAACAAGGCTCAGGTTCCTGTTCGTCGCGTTAATGGTGTTCTGGAGACTGGTTTCTTCCGTAAGAATTCTCATGATCTTATGCCGTTGGAAGATTTTTATATCCAGGATCCAGTCATTGACCAAGTTATTGTAGCCTTACGTGATTTGCTTCTCCGTTATGACTTAAAACCCTATGATGAGAAGGAACAGTCTGGCTTGATTCGTAACCTTGTTGTTCGTCGTGGACATCATTCAGGTCAAATCATGGTTATCTTGGTGACAACTCGTCCTAAAATTTTCCGAGTTGAACAGTTGATTGAACAAGTCATCAAGCAGTTCCCAGAAATCGTATCAGTTATGCAAAATATCAATGACCAAAATAACAATGCCATTTTCGGGAAAGAATGGCGTACGCTTTATGGTCAAGATTACATTACGGACCAAATGTTGGGGAATAGCTTCCAAATCTCTGGACCAGCCTTTTACCAGGTCAATACCGAAATGGCAGAAAAGCTCTACCAGACAGCTATTGACTTCGCGGACTTAAGAGAAGACGATGTGGTTATCGATGCCTATTCAGGAATCGGAACTATTGGATTATCTGTCGCTAAGCATGTTAAGGAAGTTTATGGGGTTGAGGTCATCCCAGAAGCGGTAGAGAATAGCCAGAAGAATGCAGAATTGAACGGTATCACCAATGCCCACTTTGTCTGTGACACAGCTGAAAATGCCATGAAGAATTGGCTCAAGGAAGGCATCCAACCAACCGCCATCCTGGTTGATCCACCCCGCAAGGGCTTGACCGAAAGCTTCATCAAAGCAAGCGTCCAAACAGGAGCTGATCGCATCGCCTATATCTCATGTAATGTGGCAACCATGGCGCGTGATATCAAACTCTACCAAGAGTTGGGCTACGAATTGAAGAAAGTCCAGCCGGTGGATCTTTTTCCGCAAACGCATCACGTCGAATGTGTAAGTTTGTTAGAGAAACGCAGCTAAACATCTCGCTTTTACATTTCAAGGGGAGTTCAAAGCTCCACTAGAGCTTTGAACTCCCCTTACCTTTTGAGTCCACAAACGCATCATGTTGAGGTAGTTTCACTGCTTGTACGAGCTGAGGCATCAGTGAATTAGAAGTAAATGATCTCCCATGCGATAGGACTCGTAGAATGAGGAGGGAAACCGACGAAATGATACGGTAAGTCCGAGCCGCTGAGTGCGTTAGTTTGTTGGTAAAACTTAACTAATCCTCAAAAGGTTCACGTTGATGAGTCATCACTACTTGTTCAAACTGATTAAACAAGTATTTATCTGGTGAAAGTCCTACAGTAAGGAGTTTATATATGAGATTCTATGAATTTGGAGATAGGAATTTGCCTCCTATCATACTGATACATGGCGGTGGCAGTTCTTGGTGGAATTATCTTCGACAAGCGCGAATCTTGTCAGAAGAATACCGTGTTATTCTACCCACGCTGAATGGCCACGGTGAAGAATATCAACTCGATTATGTTTCTACGGAAGATTCTGCTTTGGAGATCCTAGACTATGTCAAAGCAAACTGTGGTGGGAAATTGTTTGCGATCGGTGGTGTTTCGCTCGGAGGTCAAATTGCCATGGAGCTTTTGACATTAGACAGCGAGATAGCTGAGAAGGCCATCATAGATGGAAGCCTCTGTATTCCTCAACCAAGGTTTGCTAAAATCAGCATTTTTCTAGTATCACTATTTGGTAAACTGATGTTCAGTAAATTCTCTTGCAAACTTCAATTAAGCATGATGAACAAACTCTATCCTAAACTGGCTTATCCTGAGGAAATAAAAGCTTATTATTTGGAGGATTTGCCAAGGATGTCTATCAAAACATTGGTGACCATTTACAAAACCTATATGGGGCATTACAAGCTAAAGGATACGATTTCTGCAAGTAAGGCGCAGGTTATTTATATTTATGGTGAAAAAGAATTGAACTGTGTGAAAGCATCAGCGAAATTATTTCAACAACTGCATCCAAATACGATTTTGTATGAAGCTAAGGGCTATAACCACGGCTATTTATCAGCTTACCTGCCTCAAGAGTGGATTAATTTGGTGGTGCCATTTTTAAAGAGTGATTCATTGGAAATGTGTAATGAATCTGATATATCATAAGGAGGAATCTGATGCTAGGAGCAATAGTTGGAGATATTGTTGGTTCTGTTTACGAATGGGACAACATTAAAACGAAAGACTTTCCATTATTTCGTGAGGATTGTTTTTTCACAGATGATACGGTTATGACCTGTGCCGTTGCAGAAGCAATTATGAATGGCGGTCAAAAGAATGACTTTATTGATGCCATGAAGAAATATGGTAGAATGTATCCCGATGCTGGTTACGGGGCTAGATTTAATACATGGATTCAAAGCAATGATTGTTCCCCTTATAATAGCTTTGGCAATGGCTCTGCGATGCGTGTTTCTCCGTGCGCTTGGATGATGGATTCCACCACAGGCGAGTTGCCGTCTGAGGTGAAACGTCTGGCGCAACTTTCTGCAGAGGTGACGCATAACCATCCAGAAGGAATCAAAGGAGCAATGGCTACAGTGGATGCTATTTACATGTGCCGTTATTTCTTTGGTGATGATAGTAGCGATAACCCTGAGGAGCTTAAAAGACGCATCAAGGAACACATCGAGAAAGAGTATGGATATGACCTTTCTAAAACGTTAGATGAAATTCGTCCTACGTATCGATTCAATGAAACGTGTCAGGATACGGTTCCTCAGGCCATTGTTGCCTTTTTGGAGAGTACAGATTTTGAAGATGCGATTCGAAACGCGATTTCACTTGGTGGGGACAGCGACACTCTTGCTGCAATCACAGGAAGTATCGCCGAAGCAGCTTATGGAATTCCTGAGTGGATTAAGGACAAGGCCTATAGCTATCTCGATGAGCCTTTGAAAGAGGTGCTTAGACGATGGGAAGAATTCGTAGTAATCAAATAATCGTATATATTGGCGTATGACCATATGTTGACGGGGCATGCAGATTGACGTTACAGTCGTAGATTTGAAAGGTGGAGGTGATGGTTTGACGGAAAATAGACCTAGTTTTAAAGAAATCAAATCATTTGAAGAATTTAACCAATACTATTGGTATCGAGAGGAACTTTCCCAAATTTGTAAGTCTCTTGGATTAGAGTACAGAGGTACGAAGAAAGAATTGACTTTTATAATTGAACAGTATTTTCAGGGAAATAAAATAGAGAAATCTTTGAGAAAAAGCCATAAAACTCAATCCGAAGTAATCACTTTAGAGACTCCGCTCCTGAACTGTGGGTTTTCTTTTAACCAGAAGTTTAGAGATTATTTTTCAGCAGTAACAGGGGTCAGTCCGTTTAAATTCAATGCGGATATGGCAACCGCTTGGCGAAAAGTAAAAAGGGATAATGATTTACAATTTACGATTCAAGACATGATTAAAATTTATTATGGAGAGTCAGATTACGCCAAATATGATCATTCGGCTTGTCAGTGGAATCAATTTTTAAAAGACTTTTGTTCAGATAAAAGTAGTCATCAGTATGCGAACAAGCTAACCGTTGCAGCAATCCTTTGGAGGGAAGTTCGAGATTCAAAAGATGAAAAAGTTTATTCCAAACAGCTTCTGAAAGAACATAGCCATAAAATAGAGGCGTATCGTAAATAAGCAACTACTCTTTCTTCTATCTGATCCATTGTTGCGAAAGCCTCTACGTACCTTTTAAAGGATTATAGATAGGGTTCCTCATGAAGGCAGGTCTACTGGATGTACATCGTGAGCGTTTGTTTCATGATAATTGACGGCAACATAATAATGTTTAGAACGAAAAAGCTTAGGAGGGTTTTCGATGGTTATATTGGAATTGTATCAAGGTGATTATCAAAAGGATTTAGTCGCTTTTGATTCTTTAGAAGAAGGGAGAGCCTTTGTAGCTCAAATTCCGGGATATACTTTAGAAACAGAAGATGGGTTTGAAGTGGAGTATGTGAACCCCAAACAATTGCCGGATTATACGGAAATTGTCTTCAATGGAAATATTGTCCCTTTATCTAGATTTTCGTTTAATCCTGAGGAAAATGTGGATATTATTTGGAAAGAAATTTCGAATCTATCCGCTAAAAACGATAAAGTGATCGAAGGCGCTACAAAAATCGATGCGTATGTCGTTAACAACGATGAAGTGAAAGCCTATGTCGAAGCCAGAGAAGCTAACTTCAGAAAGGCAAAAGACTTCTTAGAACGCAACGGATATGAAGTCGACAGAAGCTTTTTTGGAAGCGAAGACGGCGAAGCAATTCTCTACAGAAAACACGACACCGAAGATTGGCACTTCTTATGCCACTTAGACCCGCTGTTTGTAGAGATTGAAGATGTAGAGGGATATGTGAAAGAAGCGATGAATGCTATTCAATAGCCAACCAAAGTTCGTTTTGAGTTGCTATCACGTCTTGTGTGAGCTGATTGACCATCAAATAGTAAACCTTTAGCATTGCTAGTTTCTTAAGGAGAAATATCTATCATGAAAATGGAAATCGGGAAAACCTATCTTGTAAAAAAAGATATTTTTGGTTTAAAAAAAGATGAACTTTGGACTTTAGTTGACAAGGGTTATCAGGCTTATTTTGGTGAACATAATTTCGTATTTGTCAATGATGATAAAGTGAAGGTATTTGCAGTTTTGCAAGATGGTTCAGAAGAAGATATGCGAATCTACCATCATCCTGATGACTATCTTGAAGAAGTCGCTCATGAGAATTTCTAGAAGAGGATGCGAGTTGCAAATTGAAAGCTCTTACTTTTAATTAAGCTTAGACCTAATTAATCAATTTTAGGTTAAGAGTTTATATTTGAAATAGAGTCTTCATAGAGACTTTTTCGTTATAAAAACATTAGACTGAAACAAAGGTGAAAACCATCCGCTTCAGTCTTTTTTTCTGTTTATGTAGTATAATATAGGATGTAGGTATTTTATTTTTTAATAGTTTTTTCAAGAATGAAAATTCATCTAGAAAGAGGAAAAATATGAAACAATCACTTGAATTTTTAAGAGAAAGAATCACCAATAAGATGCCCTTGGAGGGAATGGTCGCAATCTTTGAAGACTTGTGTCGTGAGCCTATTGATGATGAAATGATTTTGTTTGAAGTAGGGACATTTACAAGTATATCTGATAAACCCTTGTTTCAACCATCATTAGTAAGGCAAGCTCCAAATGAAGATGAAGAGTTTTATCAAGTTCACCTTGATATTTTCTATGAAGCTAGTCAAGAGAATCAAATCTTTAGTGAATCAACCTGGGATGAAGATATAGAGGAAAATATCTTTGATTACATTAGAGCTTCAGAGGTATTTAACTATGCTAAAGAACAGGAATACCAAGCGGTCAAGATTTATATGGACCAAACTTGAGATGGTTAGTTAAAGTGAGAAAATCTAATGACAGGAGAATTATAAATGAAAAAAATTATGGTAATCATCAATCCAACCTCTGGAGGCGAAAAAGCCTTGGATTATAAAGTCAAACTGGAGAATAAAGCTAGAGACTATTTTGAAGATGTGGAAATTAAAATTACGGAGAAAGCGCAAGACGCCACAAACTTTGCAGAAGAAGCTTCTCGTGAGCGATATGATGCTGTTCTTGTTTTTGGTGGAGATGGGACTGTCAATGAAGTAATCTCAGGTATCGCGGAAAAAGACTACATTCCTAAACTCGCGATTATCCCAGGAGGAACTGGAAATCTCATTACGAAATTTTTAGAAATCAATCAAGATATTGATGGTGCCATTGACGAGCTTGATTACAATTCTACAAACAAGATTGATATCGGAAAATCCAATGGGCACTATTTCGGCTACATTTTTAGTATTGGTTCACTACCAGAAGCCATCCATAACGTTGGAATTGAAGATAAAACAAAGTTTGGTATGCTAGCTTATGCGATTAATACCATGAAGTCTGTTGTTACAGATCAAGCATTTAACATTACTGTTGAGACTGAAAATGGAAATTACATCGGCCCTGCCAGCCATGTCTTGGTTCTCCTTACCAATTATTTCGCTGACAAGAAGATTTTTGAACAAGATAAGGATGGTTATGCCAATATTTTGATACTAAAAGATGCTTCAATTCTTACTAAATTGTCAGTCATCCCTGATTTATTAAAAGGGGATGTTGTCGAGAATGAGAATATCGAGTATCTGAAAGCTAGTCACATCAAAATCTCTTCAGATAGTGAATTGGAAACGGATGTTGATGGTGATAAATCAGATAACTTACCAGTAGAAATCAAAGTTCTAGGTCAGCATATCGAAGTCTATTCTCAACCGAAAGAATAATAAAATATGTTTTAAATCAATTTTTGAAGATTCGAAAACTATATAGGTGAAGCACTTGCAAAGTAGTTCTAGCATAAATAATGTTTGTCTGAGTCGGAGTATGGGCTGTTTGGGTTATCTAAGCTAACCAAATTAAACCAAGGAGAAATGAGAGATTTATTGGTTATATCAATAAATATGATAGCGATGGTGAACCCTACCAAACAGAAGTTTGGGAAATGACAGAAGATGATGACCAGTGTGATTAGACCTGAAGGTTTTTGTTAGGTCGGTTTTTCAAATAATATATTTGTTCTTTTATCATGCTTGGTCTATAATGAAATAAATGATAAAAATAGGAGAAAAATATGGAATTACAAGATTTTACAGAAAAAGAACAAGAAATGATTAAAAATGGACTTACAACGTCCAAGATTAGTGACAAGGAAACAGCAGATAAGATTATCACCTTGGTTCCCCAAGATTACATTAAACGGATCCCATTTTTCGTAAGAAAACATGCGATAACACGGACTATTAAAAGAATTTCACTTGAATATCCTGAATTATACGCTGTTGCTGCGCAAAAAGGAGATCTTCCGGAAAAAGAAAGAGAAGAATTACGTCAAATTATTACGGGTATTTTCCAAGAGAAAATGAAGAAGCATGACATCAAGTAGATGCTAAAATCTGTCGTAATAACAACTTTATATTATGCTTGGTGAGCTGAAAGGAATAGAATGGATTATCGAAAAATACGAAACAAATATATACTACCTGGTAGAGTGGTGTCTATTTTGGTAGCTTTTCTCATCATTTTTTTCCATTGGATGATAAAAGATTTAACTTTACAGACCTTGTCTATACTTCTATTGGTTGTTTGCTTGTCTATCTTTGTATGGTTTAATAACACAAAATATCTGAAGAGAGTTGAAACATTAATCTATGTGGATATGGATTTAGCCTCTTTGAAACAGTATATTCAAATAAATAAGAACGCAAGGTCTTCAAAGCTACAAATTGACGCGAAAGTCATAAATGTCATGTACTTCTACATGATTGGAGATTTTGATAGCGCCATCCAAAATTCTCAAGAAATTTTAAATGATAACAAAGTAAAACAACAGTACAAAAATATTTTGCAGAACTATATGATTCGCTCGACGATTCTTTCTCGTCAAAATATGGATAGGGAAGAATTGGACTCTTTGCTAAGAGGTTTGACTATCTCCGATGCTGCGTTTGCAGAAAAAACTAAAAATTTGAGTAGGGCTATCTACGACTTAACAATCGCGCATCAAAGCAATGATTACTTTGAAAATGATAGCCATGATTATAAATACCAGCAACTAGAAATAAACTACTTCCAGGCAATGAATGCCTCTATCAAAGGAGACATTACAAGGGCTACTGACTTGCTCAATCAACTATCAAAAGAAGATGATACGCTCTATATTGTACGAATGGCTAAAAACATACTCGCTTCAATGTAGTTGTTGAAGAAGTGAGGCGCTTGTTATAAAAAGGGATGTTACTATTTAGTGTAAATGAAAAAGCATAACATCAAGTAGATACTAAAATGAGTAAATAGCTACTTTATATTATGCTGACTGATCGGAGAGTAAAATCATTCCCACATGCTGTGTTGGGCTCGGACACCATAGCTTTCTATAGAACCATCTCTATTAAACTTGGCTTCGATCCTGTATCTTTTCCAGAGGTCGTAATCTTCTGTTTGGATGGTTAGAATGAAGTTATCGTCGGTATCGGAGATATTATAATCAGCAGGATTGACTTCAAAGATATCGATTAATTTTCGTGTTTGAAAATCCTGGAGTTTGAGGTTTAATAGATTGACATGATTGATAGAAATTTCCTGTAGTTGATGGGCATCTTTGGGTGTTCTATAGTAGGTAATGACGCAGTTTTTGAGTTGATCAGTATCCTTTCCAGTGGGAGTAAGACTCATAAAACCATAAGGCTGATTATCCCGCTTGATTTCAAGAAGTTGACCGTAGTAGAAATGGTCGTTTTTAGGGTTGGTAATTAGGCTTTCTGGACTTTTATCTTCGAAGGTAAAGCCTTGGTCTAAAAGTTCGGAAGCCTTGGTCTCTCCAATAATAACATTGGTATTTTGAAGCGTTACTGGAACAGGTTGAGCTGGGAGTCCACTCATCATGATGCAAAACATAAAAATATAACTCGTGAAAAAAACAGATCCGATAATAGCATTGGTTGGTGCATAAACATGACTGTTTTGAAAGTTCTTTCTTATTGCTGTTACAATCAACTTGCCAATACTTTTGAAAATCATACTAACAAGTACGATGAAAAATTGTTTTTTCAAACATTCATAGATTGCTTGAGGTTGGCTATAACCATGATAATAAAATCCAACGAATACTAGAAGATTTACAATTAGATAGATTAAAAAGAACCAATGAACCTCTTTAAGAGCATTGGAGTCAGTGATTTCTTCATAGTCAACGTGAATTCTTCCTTGAAATGCCTGTCCAAGCTTATAGATCCATTTTGGGAGATTTTTACCATGTCTGATTGCGACTACAAGTCTGAGATAGAGATAGATGGTAAAGAATAAGGATAAAAAGAAAAGAGCATAAAAAGCCAAAACGATATTAGTGAACATGACTGTTTCCCCTGTTTTTCAATTGCTAGAGAACAATTTTCTTAGCTCCATTATAGCATTTTCTAAAGAAATAGATTTAGAAAAATCAGTATTATACTAAACGATTCAAAAGAGAAAAATCATGGGAATGAATGCTCTACTGACTTTACCCATTGTGCTGATAGAAGGTAGTCCGTTTTTGCTAATCGTTTTGGTAATTGGAAATTGGGTATTAAAGAGAAAGATAAGATTTGAGATAGAACATAAAGGAGTAGAAAGCCATGGCTAGAACGGTGATTATAGATACTTTAATTGCTTTTGCAATCTTTAATCTGCTGCTAGGCCTGGGCTTTTATCTTTTTCTCAAGAAGAAAAAAGAAAATGGGCAGGCGGTGTACGAAACGTCTGTAAACCAGCAAACTCGAACGGATAAGCTAGGGTTAGGTGAGCTTTTGATTTACCTGACATTGATTGCAATTGCAGGGATGTTTGCATTTCAGACCTTAAATAGAGGTGGTGTTGGGAATTCTATTTTAGCTAAAATGATTATTTTCCCAGCTCTAATGGCCCTTTTCAATGCTCGAAAGCGGACTGGGAAGTCTTTGCTTGCCCTCCTTATAACCTTTATGGTCTTTCTAGTAGGAGTCATGTTTAATCTCACGATTGGTTTCCCGCCTCAAGCACCGATTTTGCAGATTAATGAAAATAAAATTACTCTAGCAGAGACCAAAGCAAGTGATCTGATGGAAGCTGGATTTGATATCTATGTAAAACAGGGTGATGGTGGTAGGGACTACGAAGATCTCCTGACAGATAGAAGTTTCCAGAAGTATTCAGGAGATAAATCAATCACCATCGGAAAAGGCTTTAAGCTGGATAGCAATGCTGTGTCCTATGCTCCCTATCTTCTAGTAAAAGACGGCATTGTACTGGGGAGTATCTCCTTTTATGGAGCTGAGGACCAGGATGTGGCTTTAGAAGATTCCAAGGTTATTCAGGTTCGATTTAACAAGGAGAGCATTGAAGCAGCCAAAAAACATTCTATAACATTGAAATTGGATGAACTCAACTTGACTACTAGACTAGATGTTCCACTTGTTCAAGAAACTTTCAAAAAGCATCTATGGTCAATTCCCCCATCCAATACAAACGATGTCACTCAGCTATGGTATGGATTAAAGTGGAAAAGTAATAGCGATCATCTATTTTGGAATGAATATTATAGTCTCATCCGCTTAGATGAAAATTACCACATGATAGATTTTGAATTATCAGCTGAGATTGCAAGAAATGATTGAGAACTGGACCTTATAAAAATAAGGCAAACAAATATTGAGGATGAAACAAGGAGAAAAAATGAAGACTTATTTTATTGGTGGTTTAGGAAGCAATGAGTACCATGCTTTGGATTTTTTTAACGAGTTGAATGAGCCAGTTACGTTTTTAAATCCCTACCATTCAGAAATTACCAGCAAGGAAGATTTAATAGCTTGGTTTTCTCGTGAACTTCATAATGAAACAGAAGTTTGTCTAATTGCTCATTCCTTGGGTGCTGATATGGCTCGCTTTTTGGCAGCTCAGTGTCCACAAGTTGCTTTCTTGATTTTATTAGATGGTGGCTATTTGGACTTGGATCAATTGATGTCTCTTGAGGATGAACTAAGGTCAACGGATGATTACTTTAAAACACAGACCTTTACCGATATAGAAGTGGTCATTTCCGAGGAAAAGAAAGGTGCTCCTTATTGGTCGAAAAATTTGGAGAGGGCTGTAAGAGAGTCCTTTAAATGGAATGAAAGAGATCAAAAATTTGAACTGGCACTCGATCGAGAGAAAGTTTTTAATCTACTAAGGTTAAGACGAGAGCTTAAGGCTAGTGACATTAGATTGGTTGCTACCAAGGTATTGTTGATTGTCCCAGACTTTCCTAAGGATCAAGACTGGCGAACTCAAGCCCTCAATCAAGTACCAGCTTCATTTGAAATGAGGTTTATTGAAGATTGTGGGCATGACCTCTACACAGAACGTCCCAATGAAGTTGCGCGTATGATTCACCAGTGGTTTGAAAAATCAGTAAGGTAAATGATTCAGTTTCGATTTCTTGAAGTTGCTATACAGAAATTTTCTTTTTAAATCGTAAAGAATCGACGAAACTAGCGAAGCAAAAAATAGCCGAAAAGTATTTACAAGCCTTATAAAATATGATATAGTGATAATGCTTAGAAAATGGGATTGATGTTTTCTAGCAAATATAAACCCGAGTAAAAAATACCTACGGACAGGTTGGGTTGAATGCCGAAGCGTGGCTGGTAAGTCACATTATTGATAGGGTTAAAAGCCTACTTTTATAAGTTGATGTTAGGATGAAGATCCTAATTCGTATACATTTGTTAGTGTGGTGAAAGCACACGTCATCTTGTGAAACGATCAATAAAGTACGTAATATTTGCTACTAGAGAGTTTGGAAACATCAGGAACAGAAATACTCAACAGAAACAAAGTAAAAAACGTCAGTAGATTGTAGAGCGGGTGGAAACCTGCTCTTTTTTCATGAGTTCATAAAATGAAGTAGCTCATATGTAAACGAGAAAAATTCCTAAATGAAGTAAAGGAGTTCTATTTGTATCATTTGGATCAAAGTCAAGCCCCGATTTATGAGGGTTTGGTAAAATTACGAAAGAAAAGAATCGTGCCTTTTGACGTCCCGGGCCATAAACGTGGACGTGGAAATCCAGAACTGGTCGAATTGTTAGGCGAAAAATGTGTCGGTATCGATGTGAACTCGATGAAATCTCTAGATAATCTAGGGCATCCCATTTCGATTATTAGAGAAGCAGAGGAGCTAGCAGCAGAGGCGTTTGGTGCAGCCCACGCCTTTTTAATGATTGGTGGTACAACTTCCTCTGTACAGTCGATGATACTAGCCACTTGTAAGGCTGGTGATAAGATTATTTTGCCGCGAAATGTACATAAGTCTGCTATTAATGCTTTAGTCTTATGTGGCGCCATTCCCATCTATATCGAAATGAGTGTGGATCCAAAGATTGGAATAGCCTTGGGACTTGAAAATGACAGACTGGCACAAGCCATAAAGGAGCATCCAGATGCCAAGGCTGTTTTAATCAACAATCCGACTTACTACGGGATATGTTCTGACCTTAAAGGATTGACCAAGATGGCCCATGAAGCCGGAATGAAGGTATTGGTTGATGAAGCTCATGGAGCTCATTTGCACTTTACAGATAAACTCCCCCTATCTGCCATGGATGCAGGTGCAGACATGGCAGCCGTTTCTATGCATAAGTCTGGTGGGAGTTTGACTCAGAGTTCCATTCTGCTCATAGGAGAGCAGATGAGCCCAGAGTATGTTCGGCAGATTATCAATCTTACGCAATCTACGTCAGCTTCCTACTTATTGATGGCCAGTCTAGATATTTCACGACGTAATCTGGCCCTTCGAGGAAAAGAATCATTTGAGAAGGTGATTGAGTTATCTGAGTACGCTCGACGCGAAATCAATGCCATCGGTGGCTACTATGCCTACTCAAAAGAGTTGATTGATGGAATCAGTGTTTGTGATTTTGATGTTACCAAGCTATCTATCTATACTCAAGGGATTGGTCTGACAGGTATTGAAGTTTATGATCTCTTACGTGATGAGTATGACATCCAGATTGAGTTTGGCGATATTGGCAATATCTTAGCCTATATTTCTATCGGAGATCGAATCCAAGACATTGAGCGTTTAGTCGGCGCTCTGGCTGATATTAAGAGACTCTACTCACGTGATGGAAACGATTTGATAGCGGGTGAATATATCCAACCTGAACTCGTTTTATCTCCCCAGGAAGCCTTCTATGCTGAGCGCATTAGCCTTCCAATTGCTGAAACTGTTGGTAGAGTCTGTGGAGAGTTCGTGATGTGTTATCCTCCAGGTATTCCAATCCTAGCACCAGGTGAACGAATCACTCAGGAAATGATTGATTATATACGTTTTGCCAAAGATAGGGGTTGTTCCTTGCAAGGAACGGAAGATCCAGAGGTCAATCACATCAATGTCATTGAGAGAAAGGAGAACTAGATGGACTTATGGTTTTCAGAAGTTCACACACCAGATGTTAAATTGTCGCTACGCACAGTTAAGCAACTCTATGCTGGAAGAAGTGAATGGCAAGATATTGAGGTTTTAGATACGCCAGCTTTTGGGAAGATATTGATCTTAAACGGGCATGTTTTGTTCTCGGATGCAGATGATTTTGTATACAATGAAATGACGGTTCACGTTCCGATGGCTGTCCATCCCAATCCCAAGAAAGTCTTGGTCATTGGGGGTGGTGACGGAGGTGTTGCCCAGGTTTTGACACTCTATCCTGAATTGGAACAAATCGATATTGTAGAACCAGATGAGATGCTGGTTGAGGTTTGTCGAGAGTATTTTCCTGACTTTGCATCTGGATTGGATGACACCCGTGTTCATATTTATTATCAAAATGGGTTACGTTTTTTGAGAAATTGTGAGGACACTTACGATATTATCATCAATGACGCGACTGATCCCTTTGGTCATACAGAAGGTCTCTTTACCAAAGAGTTTTACGGTAGTAGTTATCGGGCTCTCAAGGAAGATGGCATTATGATTTACCAACACGGAAGTCCCTTTTTTGATGAGGACGAATCCGCTTGTCGGAGTATGCACCGCAAGGTCAATCAAGCCTTTCCAATCAGTCGGGTATATCAAGCCCATATTCCAACTAGCCCTGCTGGTTATTGGTTGTTTGGATTTGCATCAAAAAAATATCATCCTATTGAAGATTTTGATAAAGAAGGCTGGAAAAAACGCCAGTTATTTACGGAATACTACACTGCAAACTTGCATATTGGTGCCTTTATGTTGCCTAAGTATGTAGAAGACATTTTAGAAGAAGAGGAAGGAAAAAAATGAGTCGTTTATTAGTTATTGGATGTGGGGGCGTTGCCCAAGTTGCTATTTCAAAGATTTGCCAAGATAGCGAAACGTTTAAAGAAATTATGATTGCTAGCCGTACTAAGTCAAAATGTGATGACTTGAAGGCTAAATTAGAAGGCAAAACAAATACTAAGATTGAGACAGCTGCTCTTGATGCTGACAAGGTAGAAGAAGTGATTGCCTTGATCGAAAGCTACAAACCAGAAGCTGTTTTGAACGTAGCTTTGCCTTATCAAGACTTGACTATTATGGATGCTTGTTTGGCAACAGGTGTCCACTATATCGATACTGCCAACTATGAGGCCGAGGATACAGAAGACCCTGAATGGCGTGCGATTTATGAGAAACGTTGCAAGGAACTTGGTTTTACAGCCTACTTTGACTACTCATGGCAATGGGCTTATCAAGAAAAATTCAAGGAAGCAGGCTTAACAGCTCTTCTTGGTTCTGGTTTTGACCCAGGTGTAACCAGTGTCTTTTCAGCTTATGCACTCAAACATTACTTTGACGAAATTCACTATATCGACATTTTGGACTGTAATGGTGGTGACCACGGTTATCCATTTGCGACAAATTTTAACCCAGAAATCAATCTACGTGAGGTTTCTGCACCAGGTTCTTACTGGGAAGATGGAAAATGGGTAGAAGTCGAAGCTATGTCTATCAAACGTGAGTATGATTTCCCTCAAGTTGGTCAAAAAGACATGTATCTCCTCCACCATGAAGAAATCGAATCATTAGCAAAGAATATTCCAGGAGTTAAACGCATTCGCTTCTTTATGACTTTTGGCCAATCATATCTAACGCACATGAAATGCTTGGAAAACGTTGGTCTCCTTCGTACAGATGCGATTAACTTTAACGGCCAAGAAATCGTACCAATCCAATTCTTGAAAGCCTTGCTTCCAGATCCTGCAAGCCTTGGCCCACGTACTGTTGGTAAAACTAATATTGGATGTATCTTTACCGGTGTCAAAGATGGCGTTGAAAAGACCATCTACATCTACAATGTTTGCGACCATCAAGAATGTTACGCAGAAGTTGGTTCACAAGCCATTTCTTATACAACGGGTGTTCCAGCTATGATTGGTACAAAATTAGTGATGGATGGCACTTGGAAACAACCAGGAGTTTATAACCTTGAAGAATTGGATCCAGACCCATTCATGGAAGCTTTGAATAAATTCGGTTTGCCATGGGTTGTGGTTGAAAATCCACAAATGGTGGACTAATGAAGTTAGAACAAGTACCAACACCAGCCTATGTCATTGATTTAGCAAAACTAGAAGAAAATTGTAGTATTCTGCATCAGGTTCAGGAAAAGGCTGGCTGTAAGGTTTTGCTAGCTCAAAAGGCTTATTCTCTCTATAAAACCTATCCCTTGATTAGCCAGTATCTCTCTGGTACAACGGCTAGTGGACTCTATGAAGCGAAGTTAGCTAGAGAAGAGTTTCCGGGGGAAGTCCATGTATTTGCACCTGCTTTCAAGGAGGCTGACATGGAAGAGCTGCTTCAAATATCGGATCATATTGTCTTCAACTCAGAGAGACAACTACGAAAATATGGTCAACGTTGTCGTGAGGCTGGTATCAGTGTAGGCCTACGCCTCAATCCTCAGTGTTCAACACAAGGAGATCACGCGCTTTATGATCCTTGTGCTCCTGGCTCTCGTTTTGGAGTGACTTTGGATAAGATACCAAGTGATTTATTGGAATTGGTTGATGGACTTCATTTTCATACCCTCTGTGAGCAAGGGGCAGATGATTTACAAACAACTTTGAAAGCAGTAGAAGACCAGTTTGGTGCCTATTTGCATCAAGTTAAATGGCTCAATATGGGTGGTGGACATCATATTACAAGAGATGACTACGATGTGGACTTGCTGATTTCTGAAATTAAACGGATTCGAGAAACCTATGACCTTGATGTCTATATCGAACCAGGTGAAGCTATTGCGCTTAATGCTGGATATTTAGCTACTGAAGTCTTAGACATCGTTGAAAATGGGATTGAGACCTTAGTGCTAGATGCCTCAGCAAGTTGTCATATGCCAGATGTCCTTGAGATGCCTTATCGCCCACCATTGAGAAATGGTTTTGAAGCCCAAGAAAAGGCCTATACCTATAGACTTTCTTCCAATACCTGTCTAACAGGTGATATCATTGGTGACTATAGTTTTGAAAATCCAGTTAATATTGGGGATAGACTTTACTTTGAGGATATGGCAATCTACTCCTTTGTTAAGAATAATACCTTTAACGGGATTGGACTCCCAAGTTTGTATCTCATGGATAAAGAGGGTGAATGCAGTTTAGTCAAGGCCTTTGGCTACCAAGACTTTAAGGAGAGATTATCATGATGGACAGTCCAAAGAAATTAGGCTATCGTATGCCTGCAGAGTATGAACCTCACCATGGGACCCTCATGATATGGCCTACTCGACCGGGTTCGTGGCCTTTTCAAGGGTTGGCTGCTAAAACAGCTTTTAGCCAAATCATTAAAACCATTGCTCAAGGAGAAACAGTTTATCTTTTGGTGGAGGAGGACTATCTATCTGAAGCACAATCCTATCTTGGAGACCAGGTTGTTTATCTAGATATCTCAACAAATGATGCCTGGGCACGTGATACTGGTCCAACTATTCTCCTTAATGATAAAAAGGAAAAGTTGGCAGTCGATTGGTCTTTCAATGCCTGGGGTGGTGCTGTTGACGGTCTCTACCAAGATTATGAAGCAGATGACCAAGTCGCGTCTTCCTTTGCTAAAGAATTAAATATACCTGTTTATAGCGCCAAACCTTTTGTACTAGAAGGTGGGGCTATTCACAGTGACGGTCAAGGAACTATTCTTGTGACCGAAAGTTGCCTTCTAAGCCTTGGTCGTAATCCTCACATGACTAAAGAGGAGATTGAAGAGACCTTACTAGAGAGCCTTGGTGCCGAAAAAGTCATTTGGTTGCCTTACGGTATTTATCAAGACGAAACCAATGAACATGTCGATAATGTTGCAGCCTTTGTTGGTCCAGCGGAGATTGTTTTAGCTTGGGCGGACGACCAAGATGATCCCCAGTATGCCATGTCTGCAGCGGATCTAGCTTTTTTAGAGACGGAAACCGATGCAAAAGGCCGGAGCTTCACCATTCATAAACTTCCAATTCCAGCTCTTCATCAAGTAGTGACGGAAGAAGATTTGCCGGGCTATACTTATGAAGAAGGCGAAGAGGAGCGTTATGCAGGTGAAAGACTAGCAGCTTCCTATGTGAATTTTTACATTGCTAATAAGTCTGTCTTGGTGCCGCAATTTCAAGATGTAAACGACCAAGTGGCCCTAGATATACTCAGCCAGTGTTTTCCAGACCGTGAAGTCGTAGGAATCCTGGCTAGAGATATTCTTTTAGGTGGTGGGAATATCCACTGTATTACCCAACAAATTCCAGAATAGGAGAAAAAGATGAGAAATGTAACGGTTGCAGCCATTCAGATGCAATGCGCTAAGGATGTGGAAACCAATATCCAAACAGCTGAACGGTTAGTTCGTCAAGCTGCTAAGCAAGGAGCCAAAATTATTCTCTTGCCTGAATTATTTGAACGTCCCTATTTCTGTCAGGAACGTCAATATGACTACTATCAGTATGCCCAGTCGGTGACAGAAAATACGGCTATTCAGCATTTTAAAGTGATTGCCAAGGAACTAAAGGTCGTTTTACCAATCAGTTTCTATGAAAAAGATGGTAATGTTTTGTATAACTCTATCGCTGTCATTGATGCAGATGGAGAAGTACTAGGAGTTTATCGTAAAACTCATATCCCAGATGACCATTATTATCAGGAGAAATTCTTTTTCACACCTGGAAATACTGGTTTCAAGGTCTGGGATACTCTCTATGCCAAGATTGGTATTGGGATTTGTTGGGATCAGTGGTTCCCAGAAACAGCCCGTTGCCTTGCCTTAAATGGTGCAGAATTGCTCTTTTATCCAACAGCTATTGGTTCTGAGCCAATTTTAGATACAGATAGTTGTGGTCATTGGCAGCGTACCATGCAAGGACACGCAGCAGCAAATATTGTCCCAGTTATTGCAGCCAATCGTTATGGCTTGGAAGAAGTACAACCTTGCGAGGAAAACGGTGGACAAAGTTCTAGCCTTAACTTCTACGGTTCATCCTTTATGACCGATGAAACAGGAGATATTTTAACTCAAGCCGAACGACAAGATGAAGCCATCCTCTTAACAACTTATGACCTCAACAAAGGAGCAAATGAGCGCCTAAACTGGGGCTTGTTTAGAGATAGAAGACCAGACATGTATAAAGATATTGTCAGATGAAAAAGCCTATCGTAGGCTTTTTTCTGTAGATACTATAGTAATTTTTGATAATGTCCTAGGATTCTGATAAAATGGGGTATAAGAAGTTTTAAAATTTTGTATGTCAGATTTTTAAAATTGAAACATTTTGAGAGGTAAAATATGATTACAGGCGAATTAAAGAATAAGATTGATCAGCTTTGGGAAATGTTATGGACAGAGGGAAATGCGAATCCTTTGACTAACATTGAGCAGTTGACTTATCTTTTATTTATGAAAGACTTGGATAGGGTCGAACTTGGACGAGAAAATGATGCTGAATTTCTAGGTATTCCCTATGAGGGAATTTTCCCAAAAGATAAACCCGAATATCGTTGGTCAACCTTTAAGAATTTGGGAGATGCGCAAGAAGTTTATCGTCTGATGTCACAAGAGATATTTCCATTTATCAAAAATTTAAAAGGTGATACAGATGATACAGCTTTTTCACGCTATATGAGGGATGCTATTTTCCAAATCAATAAACCAGCTACCTTACAAAAGGCGATAGCTGCTCTGGATGAGTTACCTACGGATATAAAAGATATCGGAGACATTTATGAGTATCTATTGTCAAAATTATCTCAAGCAGGGGCAAATGGTCAATTTCGTACGCCTCGTCATATCATTGATATGATGGTTGAACTCATGCAACCAACAATTAAGGATATTATTTCAGATCCTGCCATGGGTTCTGCTGGATTTTTGGTTTCAGCTAGTCGCTATTTAGACCGTAGAAAAGAAGAGTGGCAGACAAATATTGACAGTGTAAAACATTTCCACAATACCATGTTTCATGGGAATGATACAGATACTACTATGTTAAGACTTGGGGCTATGAACATGATGCTTCATGGTGTTGAAAATCCCCAAATTAGCTATCTAGATTCACTCTCTCAAGATAACGAAGAAGCTGATAAATATACTCTAGTTTTAGCCAATCCACCTTTCAAAGGATCTCTTGATTATGATTCAACCTCTGGTGATTTGCTGGCTACGATTAAGACTAAAAAGACAGAGTTGCTTTTCCTTGCCCTTTTCTTACGCACTCTGAAGCCAGGTGGACGTGCAGCTGTTATTGTACCGGACGGTGTTCTATTTGGTTCCTCTAAAGCTCATAAAGGGATTCGTCAAGAAATTGTTGAGCATCACAAACTAGATGCAGTTATTTCAATGCCAAGTGGTGTTTTTAAGCCTTATGCAGGAGTTTCAACGGCTATCCTTATCTTCACTAAGACTGGAAATGGTGGAACGGATAAGGTTTGGTTTTACGATATGAAAGCAGATGGTCTGAGCTTGGATGATAAACGACAACCTATCAGCGATAATGATATTCCAGATATTATTCAACGATTCCATCATTTAGAGAAAGAAGCAGATCGCAAGAGAACAGACCAGTCCTTCTTTGTTCCAATTGATGAGATTAAGGAGAATGATTTTGATCTGTCCATCAATAAATACAAAGAAATCGAGTATGAAAAAGTTGAGTATGAACCAACAGAAGTCATTTTAAAGAAAATCAATGATCTAGAAAAAGAAATTCAAGCTGGCTTAGCAGAGTTAGAAGAATTACTAAAGTAGGGAGATACATGTATGAAAAAAGTGAAGTTGGGGGAAGTTTGTGAGATAAGAATTGGCAAGACACCAAATCGTTCTCAAACTTTATATTGGGGAGGTGACTATCCTTGGTTATCCATTTCAGATATGAAAGGGAAAATATTATGTACGACTAAGGAAAAAATAACTCAAGAAGCTGTCCAAAAAGAAAAAATGCAAATTGTTTCAAAAGGGACAGTTGTGATGAGTTTTAAGTTATCTATTGGCAAGGTTGGGATTCTTGACGAAAATATGTACACAAACGAAGCAATAGCTAATTTTGTGGTTAAAAATAATAAGATGCTTTTTAATGAATATCTTTACTACGCACTACAAGGAATGAATTTTGATAGTTTAACAGACAGGGCTGTGATGGGTAAAACGTTAAACAAGGCAAAGTTGAATAACTTGTCTATTGTATACAACGAGCCTTTTATGCAACAGCAAATTGTTTTGAGATTAGATGGTGTTAACAAATTAATTGAATCTCGTAAACAACAACTATCTGAATTATCAAAACTCGTCAAATCCCGATATTTCGAGGAGGTGGTTGCATGAAGAAAGTGAAGTTAGGGCAATTAGTTTCTATTCAAACTGGTAAATTGGATGCTAATGCAGCAGTTTTCGGAGGTAAGTATCCTTTTTTTACAACAGCTAAAGAAATTTCAAGAATTAACGAATACGCTTATGACGGTGAGGTAGTTTTAGTAGCTGGAAATGGAGATTTAAATGTTAAGTATTATAAAGGAAAATTTAATGCTTATCAGAGAACCTATATTTTGACTAGTAATTCTAATGTAAGAATGAAATATCTATACTACTTTCTTGATAAGTATATAGAAGTTTTACGATACCAATCAATTGGAGGAGTTATAAAGTATATTAAACTCAATAATTTATCAGATGCCCAGATTCCAATGAGGAGTATTTTTGAACAAGATAAAATTATTGGAATATTAGAAAAGTTAGATAATGAAATTATTATTAGAAGTAAACAACTTAGTGAACTCTCAAACCTTGTAAAATCCCGATTTAACGAGATGTTTGGATCAAAGAAGTTTGATAAGGTAAGTATTTCTGAACTGGTTGACGATAGAATAGAAACTGCGAAAAAAATATTTGATCAACACGATACAATTAAATACATTGATATTTCATCAATTGATAATAAAAATTATAAAATGACTGGTTTTCAGGAATATATGTTAGATCAAGCTCCATCAAGAGCTCAACAACATATTAGGAAAGGAGACATTGTTGTTTCAACCGTCCGACCAAATCTTAAAAATATAGCAATGACGGAGCTAGATGACGAGAATTTGGTAGCTTCCAGCGGATTCTGTGTGCTTAGAGCTTTGAAATGTTTACCAGAATATTTATTTGCAATAATTTGCTCTGATAGATTTACGAATAAAATGGCTAATATTGTTACGGGAGCTAATTATCCTGCAATTAAATCTTCCGATATAATGAATTATATTGTTCCTTTACCTCCAATTCAGTTACAAAACGAGTTCGCAGACTTTGTGGCTCAGGTAGACAAATCACAATTGGCAATTCAAAAATCGCTAGAAGAACTTGAAACTTTGAAGAAATCCCTCATGCAGGAGTATTTTGGCTGATATTCTGTCATTGTAATTACGGTAATTATTTGTTATAATACTTCAAAGGAGGAAAACAGATGGTAGTAAAAACAAGAAAACAAGGAAATTCAATCACCATTACCATTCCAAGTGAATTCAATATTCCAAGTGGTGTTAAATACGAAGCAAAATTGTTACCAAGTGGTGAAATTATCTTTACTCCTGAAGAGTCTGGACATCAGTTTTCTTATGTAACTGATGATGCCTTTGACTTAAATTTGGACAAAATTTTTGACGAATACGATGATGTTTTCAAAGCTTTGGTGGAAAAATGACAGTCTATCTGACAGAAATGCAAATTGAAAAAATCAATGCTTTAGCAATTGAACGGTATTCACCTAATGAAAAAATTCAAACAGTTAGTCCTTCTGCCTTAAATATGATTGTCAATTTACCAGAACAATTTGTCTTCGGTAAACCTCTTTATCCGACAATTTTTGATAAGGCAACGATACTATTTGTTCAATTGATCAAGAAGCATGTTTTTGCCAACGCTAATAAACGAACTGCTTTCTTTGTTTTGGTGAAATTTCTACAGTTAAATGGATATCGTTTTTCTGTAACAGTTGAAGAAGCGGTAGATATGTGTGTAACTATCGCAGTAGAATCCTTAACAGATGGAAGATTATCTAGCTACACCAAATGGATTTCTGAACATTCATTTAGAGTTAATGGCAACAATTAAGCTTGGATGTTTAAATCCTATAAGAAAAAAATAGATAAACAGACAGTATTAGAATTCTGTAATGCAGAAAACTAATATTGTCTCTTTTTATTGAAATAATGAAAGTGAGAAAATATGGAAACAAAAGTGACAATCATCATTCAAGAAATGCTACCTCTTTTAAACAATGCACAATTATTAGCATTGCGGGAGAGTTTAGAGCGTCATTTAGTGAGTGGTGTAAATCAACAGAAGTATACGAATAATTCCTTGTTAGCCTTATTTATTACTGCTAAACAGGTGGAGGGTTGTAGTGCAAAAACCATTCGTTATTATCAAAGGACCATTGAAAACTTATTTACAAGCATAAAGCAGTCTGTAACACAACTGACAACAGATGATTTGAGAAGTTATCTAGCACAGTATCAGTCAGAAAAAGATTGCAGTAAAGCAAATTTGGACAATATCCGACGCATCCTGTCTTCGTTTTTTGCTTGGCTTGAGCAGGAGGAGTACATTATCAAAAATCCGATTCGACGGATTAAAAAAATAAAGACAGAACAAACTGTAAAGGAAACTTATACGGATGAACATCTTGAAATCATGCGAGATAATTGTGAGAACTTAAGAGATTTGGCAATGATCGATCTACTAGCTTCAACAGGAATGCGCGTGGGAGAACTTGTGCAGCTGAATCGCTCAGATATTGACTTTGAGAATCGTGAATGTGTAGTATTTGGGAAAGGTAAAAAGGAAAGACCTGTATATTTTGATGCTCGTACGAAAATCCATTTAAAGAACTATATCAATAGCAGAGAGGACAATCATCCAGCTCTTTTTGTTAGCTTGCTCGGAAAAGCCCAAAGACTCGGAATAGCTGGTGTTGAGATTCGATTACGAAAACTAGGTCAAAAACTTGGAATTCAAAAGGTTCACCCTCATAAATTCAGAAGAACACTAGCGACAAAGGCAATTGATAAAGGAATGCCTATCGAACAAGTACAAAAGCTTCTTGGACATAGTAAAATTGATACAACTTTAGCCTATGCTATGGTCAACCAAAGTAATGTCAAACATTCCCATCAGAAATTTATCTCTTAAGTGCAAATCCCGATTTAACGAGATGTTTGGGGATATTTTTGATAATCCACAGTCTAAATTAGAAGATCATATTGAGTTAAATCCTAATAAGAAAGAACTGCAAAATTTTAATGGCGATGTTTCGTTTTTACCAATGTCAAACGTTAGTGAAAATGGGAAAATTGATTTATCTATTATTCGAAATATCGATGATGTTCGTAAGGGATTTACTTTTTTTAAGGATAATGATGTAATTGTTGCAAAAATTACGCCTTGCTTTGAAAATGGGAAAGGTGCTCCAGTATTTGGACTATTGAACGGTGTTGGATTTGGTTCAACTGAATTTCATGTTCTTAGACCCAAGAATACAGTAAATACAGTCTGGTTATACCATGTAACAATGCTTTCGAAATTTAGACTTGAAGGTGAGAGAAAGATGACAGGAAGTGGAGGCCAGAGAAGAATTACCAAGGATTTCATTAATAATTTTAAGCTAAATATACCTCCTCTTTCCCTTCAAAACGAGTTCGCAGACTTTGTGGCTCAGGTTGACAAATCACAATTTGCTTGTCAGATGGCTATAAAACTGTGGAGAAATAGCTTAAAATCTAGTATAATATAGGTATCTATATATTCAAAGTGAGAGAAAAATGGGAAATTTTGATTTTCTTTTAAATAACAAGGAGTATGAATCTTTTTCAAGGCCCTGTATAGAAGCTGAAAATATGATTGGGACATCCACAGTAGCGACAGCATTCATGGCTCGTCGTGCCTTGGAGCAGGCTGTTCATTGGATTTATAGCCATGATTCTTATTTGGAAGCCCCTTATCGTGCTACCTTGTCTTCATTAGTTTGGGATGATGACTTTAGAGAAATCGTAGATCCAGAGCTTCATAGTCAGATGGTTCTCTTGATACGTTGGGGCAATCATGCTGCTCATGGTGGGGAGATTAAGGAACGCGAAGCGATTTTAGCCTTACATCATTTGTACCAGTTCGTAAACTTTATTGATTACTGCTATAGCAATGAATTTGTGGAACGTTATTTTGACGAGAAGTTATTGCCAAGTTCAGAGAATGTCAAGAAAAGAGAAACACCACAAGCCATGGTGGAACTGCAAGACAGTTTACCTGTTATGCCTGACTTTCATGAACAAATGGCTGTACAGCCCTTGGAAGTTCAAGAGAATTATACAGAAAAACGTGAAACTGCTGCACAACGGCAAGAGGTTCCTTTCCACATCGATCAGTTATCTGAGGCTGAGACAAGAAAACTCTTTATTGACATTGATTTACGTTTAGCAGGTTGGACATTTGAAGAAAATTGTCGGGTAGAAGTTGCTATTAATGGACTGAAACACGGTTCAGGAACAGGTTATTGTGATTATACCCTTTATGGCAAAAATGGAAAGATTTTAGCAATTATTGAAGCTAAAAAAGCTTCAGTTAATCCAGAAGTCGGTGAGATACAAGTCAGGGAATATGCTGAAGCGCTAGAGGAAAAGATAGGTTACCAACCGATTTGTTTTATTACAAATGGTCTCAAGCACTATATTCTTGATGGTGTAAATCGTCGCCAGGTCGCAGGATTCTATTCTCAAGAAGAATTGCAATTATTGATGGACAGACGACATTTGCAAAAAACACTTGAGGATATTTCTAGTAAAATCAGAGACGATATTTCTGGACGATATTATCAGAAACATGCGATTGCAAGTGTTTGTGAGGCTTTTTCTAACAATCGAAGACAAGCTCTTTTGGTAATGGCAACTGGTTCTGGGAAAACTCGAACAGCAGTCTCTCTTGTTGATATCCTATCACGTCACAATTGGGTCAAAAATGTTCTCTTTCTAGCTGACCGAACATCTCTTGTAAAACAGGCCTATGATTCATTTAGGAAATTGCTTCCAGATCTTACAGTTTGTAACTTTTTAGAGGATAAAGCCGGGGCAAGATCAAGTCGAATGGTATTTTCTACTTATCCGACCATGATCGGAGCAATTAGTGATCAGGAAGAAGTCATTCAACGTCCTTTCACTGTTGGCCACTTTGATCTTATTATTATTGATGAGTCTCACCGCTCTATTTATCAAAAGTACAAGGCCATTTTTGATTATTTTGATGCTAGAATCGTAGGCTTAACGGCCACACCTCGTCAAGACCTTGATAAAAACACTTATGGATTTTTCAACTTGGAAAATGGTGTTCCTACCTATGCTTATGATCTTGAGAAGGCTGTTGAGGATGGCTACCTGGTTTCCTATCATTCGATTGAAACCAAATTAGAATTACCTACAGACGGCCTTCATTATGATGAACTATCCCAAGAAGATAAAGAATATTTTGATAGCCAATTTGAAGATGATATTCTAGAAAAAGACATTGATGCTGGAGCTTTTAATTCCTTTATTTTTAATAAAGCTACAGTTGAGATTGTTCTAGATGAACTAATGACGAGAGGAATTCAAACAGCTTCAGGGGATGAGATTGGAAAAACGATTATCTTTGCCAAGAATCATGACCATGCAGAATATATTAGAAAGATTTTCAATAAACGTTATCCTGAAAAGGGGAGCGACTATGCTCAGGTGATTGATTACAGTATTAAACATTATCAAACCTTGATTGATGATTTTAAAATTAAGGAGAAATATCCTCAAATTGCAATTTCAGTTGATATGCTTGATACAGGTATTGATGTCCCAGAGGTTGTCAATTTAGTCTTTTTCAAGAAAGTTCGCTCAAAAACAAAATTTTGGCAGATGATTGGTCGTGGAACCCGTCTCTGTAAAGATTTGTTTGGACCTGATCAAGATAAGGAAAATTTCTTGGTATTTGATTATGGTGACAACTTTGAATATTTCAAAGCAGATCCGAGAGAAGGTAGTGGAAGACATATTGTTCCATTAACACAGCGTTTGTTTAATATCAAGGTGGACTTGATTCGTGAACTGCAGGACCTTCACTATCAAGAGGATCCATTTGCAAGAGAGTATCGTCAGCAACTGGTCTCAGAACTTCATAGGCATGTAGAGGATTTAAATGAGTTAGACTTTAGGGTTCGTATGGTCTTAGATACGGTTTATACCTATAAGAAATTAGAAAATTGGCAAAATCTTACAACGATTTCATGCGAGCAACTTCATAGTCATATCTCCCCTCTCATGTTTGATGAAGATAATGAAAATGAAATGGCTCGACGCTTTGATTTATGGATGTTAGAAATTCAAGTCGGACAATTGACCTCTAAGCCATCAAGGACTCATATATCTCAAGTTTTGAAAACTGCTCAGGCCCTTGCTTCTGTTGGCAATATCCCTCAGGTCTTTGCACAGGCAGAAATTATCAGGAAAGTACAAGAACCTGAATTTTGGGAGGAAGTAAGCTTGTCTGAACTTGAAAAAATACGCCTGTCTCTAAGAGATTTATTGCAATTTTTAGATAAAACGAACCGAAAGGTATATTATGTCAATTTTGAAGACCGAATTCTTTCTACTGTATATGAAACCACTCCTTATTTGCAGGTAAATGATCTTCGATCCTATAACGAAAAAGTTGAGCATTATTTGAAAGCTCATTTGGATGAAGAAGCAATTTCTAAATTGTACCATAACAAGAAGTTGACTGCACAAGATTTATTAGCATTAGAAACTCTATTATGGGAAAAATTAGGAAGTAGATCTGACTATCAGCAGCACTATGAAAACAAGGCTATTCCTAGATTGGTGCGGGAGATTATTGGTTTGAATAGAGAGGCCGCTAATCAAGTGTTTTCTAAGTTCTTGTCAGATGAAAGCCTTAATGCTAAGCAAATTTCTTTTGTGAAATTAATTGTCGATTATGTCGTTGAAAATGGGTATATGGATAAGTCGATGCTGACACAAGAACCGTTTAAATCTTATGGATCCGTACAAGTACTTTTTCAACATCAAATACCAATATTGAGGAATATTGTCCAAACAATTGATTTAATCAATAATCGCGCCGAAGAAGTAGCTTGAATATAGAAAGAGAAGCATGATGCAAACACAAGAAGAAATGAATATTCTGGTACCTGAAAAACTAGCGGAAATTGAACGTACTAATGATGTTACCGTATTGTGGGCAATTGAGTCTGGCAGTCGCGCTTGGGGCTTTGAGTCTCCGGATAGTGACTTTGATGTGCGTTTCATTTACAAGCATAAGCAAGATTTTTATCTTAGTTTGAACGATCATCGCGATGTCATCGAACTACCAATTGACGATACCTGGGATGTGAGTGGCTGGGATTTGGACAAGGCTTTAAAGTTGCTTTATAAGTCAAATCCAACTCTCTTTGAGTGGTTACAGTCACCAATCGTTTACCAGCAAGACGAAGGCTTTATTGACCGTATCCTTCCGCTTGTTAGTCAGTATTTTTCCGAGAAAAAGACGCTCCACCATTACCTGAATACTGCTAGAACTCAAATGAATAAGTATCTTTCAGGAGACAAGGTCAAACCTAAAAAGTACTTCTATGCTCTGCGTCCCATTTTAGCCTGTCGTTGGATAGAAAAATATCATTCTGTTCCACCAATTTTGTTTGATGATTTAGTGAAAGAATTGCTTCCTGATAAAATGAAAGAGCATGTATCTAGATTGCTTGATATCAAGGTAAATGGACCTGAAGGTATGGAAATTGAACCGATAGAGCCCATCCAGGACTACATCACCAAAAATATACAAGAGATAGATGATTACATCCAAAGTGTTACCGAGGAGAAGAAAGACTGGGAAGCTCTCAATCAATTTTTCCTTGAAGAATTAGGCCGCGACTGAGGTTTTTTATGGGTAAATGGACATGTAAATGTGGGCAAGCTATGAATGACCACCGAGCGCCCGATCCAAATGCTTATTCAGTTTATTCGGATGAGTTGTTTGAAGAAATCATAAATAAAGCTGACGACCATAATAAAATTTCCTATGAAGACGTTTCAGAGGCTTCTTTCTATATGTGGAAATGCCCAAATTGTGGTAGTTTTATGGTCTTTGGTGAAGATGATGATTCGGATTGTTACACTTTTTATGAGGGCCAGACCAGTGAAAAAGTTGAACCACTTTTCGATCCTAATCAGGAGTTGAATCTCGTTGTCGTTGAGTTTTAAGAAGGTGGAAATGGATATACTTATATCTGTGATGATCCAAGTATTCATATTGGGCATGGTGTGATTGTACCAACTGGAAAGGAAAATATTGAAAAAATAGCTCTGGTAGTCCAGAAATATCATGCTTACCCAAGAGATATCACTTATCCCGTTGAAAAGTTAAAAAGGGTCATCCGTAGGTATTCTATTTTTGATCCCGAGACTTCAAAAATAGTTTGTAAAAATATACTTGAGCATGGAAGAGTTCTAAATGCTTGCTCGAAAAAAGTAAAAATAGAGTCTAAACAAATTTACCATGCAATCAAAACTCCTCTAGGCTATTTTTGGTTGGAGTTAAATAGAATTCCAATTCCGATGAAAATCACACAAATTCAAGTACAAGATAAAAAGTATCAGGTTGATGGAGCCTTTTATATAAAGCCTGCCAAGGTAAACTACAGAAAATTGTTAGAACTTGAATTATGTGCAGATTTTGATATTGACGCCTCTCGCTGGATTGACGTTCTATCAGACGAAAATGTTTGGGGGAATACCTGGGAACTGAATGGCCTTCAATTTGGAATTACTGCAGGAGAGTCTCCAGAATTCGAAGATGAAGTAGTTGCAAGAAAATTTAGCCGTATCCCACTTTATTATGACTGGCATACTGAATTTGAAGACTATTATGGCTTTAGCCTAGCATGGAAAAAATACGAGTCTGATAGTGATTTGTCGATTGATTTCTATACTACATAAAAGAAATGCTCGGTATTATTGTGTAAATTATAAAACAGTATTTGAGATTTTTAGATGAAAAGTAATTTAATTTTACAAGAAAAAGCAGCCCAATTAGGCTACTTTTTTAAAATTCTTTATAAACATAAGGATTCTCTGGTTTGTCGACCTTGATGAAAGACTGGACTTCGAGGGTTGGGAGGATTTGGTTGAGTTCCTTGTGATACCGATTGCTAATCTTGCCTTTGACTCTCACCCAGGTGTTATTCTCATAATGATTGGTATTTCCTGTGGTTAAGAGGCCAAAAACTCCTGAATCAGCGATACAGTGCATAATACCAAAGCGAAAGACAAATTGACTATCGCTGTGACTGGGATCGTTGTAGACAAACCCAATAAACTCGATTTCCTTGCCTTCAAATTCATTTGGATAATCATAGATAGCCTCCATGACTTCCAAGTAATTCTCATCGGTGATAACAATATTAGATTGAGATAAGTATTTATCAGCACTCTTCCGAATAATATTTTCATGAGCTGTTTGTGAATAAAAGCGACTGGTATCCGGCTTAAGATACTGACTGTTCGTTCCTTCACTTGCTTGGATTGCCTTGTCAGTTCCTTCCGACAAAGGGAAATAATATCCTTTTGCCGATACTGTTTGTGAATCCAGAGTGACAGTTGGAAATGTAAATCCAACTAACAAAGGCAAACTTAAGAGGACAAAACTAGCAAGCTTGGCTGAAATACTATGTAAGTGACTATGTTCTTTCAAACGCTTGAAGCAAATATAGGCTTGAACGATGGCTAGTAGCAAAGATAAAACCATAGTGATATAAGCCAGATAAGAATAGTGGAGATTTAGATACTGATTGAGCTTACCTGATAGGTGCAGATAAAGGGTTAAGATAAAATAGCCAAATATGATAAAAAAACGTATCATAGAATCACCCCGACTAGATAAGAATAGACAAGAACAACAAGAGTTACAATCGTCATGAATTGCCAAATAAATCGAGTTTTAAGATAATTCTTCATCATGAGGAGGTTCTTGACATCAAGCATGGGACCTATAACCAGAAAGGCAAGCACTGGAGCAAAGCCAAAACTTGATAGAAGAGAAGATCCGATAAAAGCATCGGCTTCACTACAAAGCGATAGTAAGAAAGATAAGACCATCAAGAGAACGATAGCCAGCAGTGGTGTTGCACTAATTGATGTCAGGATACGAGTTGGTACATAAACCTGGACTATGCTAGCAAACAGACAACCGAAAACCAAATAACGTCCCATATCAAAGAATTCATCGATAGCTTGGATAAAGACCTGAAGAATTTTTTGACCTTTACTCAAGTGAGAAAAATCATGCTCATGACAAGCCAGCCTATTTTCCTTCTGAATAGGTTCTTCCCAGAAAAATCCAAGGAAAATACCCAATATAGTAGCGACAAGAATCGAACCCAAAGCTCGTAGTAAGACCATTCTAAATGAATTCCCAAAGGCTGAATAGGTTGCAAAGAGTACGATGGGATTGATGATAGGAGCTGTTACTAGAAAGGGAACAGCTGTATAGCTTGGAACCTTCTTTTCTAAAAAACGATTGATGATCGGAACAATTCCACATTCACAAGAAGGAAAGAGAAATCCAATAAACGTACCAAAAAAGATCCTCCCCAAGCGATTTTTAGGGAGAAATCTATATACTTTTTCAGGAGTCACATAGACTTCAATGGCACCAGAGATGACGCTACCGATTAGAACGAAGGGTAGAGCTTCAATAATGATTGATAGAAAGATAGCACCAGCTTGTAAAACACTTGAAGGCAGGTTTTGAAAGAGTGTCATCTATTTTTTCTTTTCTGCCTTATCTTTCTTTTTTTTGTCGTCTGGAAATGTTACTTGTTTCAAATCAGGAAGTTTAGCGAATTCTTCGAACATCTTATCTAAGTCATCAGTTTTTGTAAATTTAACAGCCATACGGCATACCTCGATTCTTTGTGTTATCTCTATTATACTATTATTTCTGGGAAATGGTTGAAATTTAAAACAAACATGGCTCTTCTCTTTATAAAGTTGAATGAAAGCAACAAATTAATGAAAACAAGCTTTCCTGCTTATGGTATAATAGTTTCATGGATAAAAAATATGAAAAAATTTCCCAAGATTTGGGTGTAACTTTAAAGCAGATTGATACTGTCTTGTCTTTGACAGCAGAAGGAGCAACTATCCCATTTATCGCCCGTTATCGGAAAGATATGACCGGAAGTCTAGATGAGGTAGCCATTAAAGCTATTATCGACCTCGATAAGAGTTTAACTGCTCTAAATGATCGTAAGGAAGCCGTCTTAGCAAAAATCAAAGAGCAAGGCAAGCTAACTAAGGAGTTAGAAGAAGCAATTCTATCAGCAGAAAAACTCGCAGATGTAGAAGAACTCTATCTTCCCTATAAGGAGAAACGTAGGACCAAAGCAACGATTGCGCGTGAGGCTGGACTTTTTCCACTTGCTCGTTTAATTTTACAAAATGTTTCTAACCTAGAAAAAGAAGCAGAAGCATTTGTCTGTGAAGGTTTCGAAACTCCTCAAGAAGCTTTGGCTGGAGCTGTAGACATCTTGGTTGAAGCACTATCCGAGGATGTTCATTTACGTTCAATGACCTATCAAGAGGTACTTAGACACTCTAAGATTACTTCTCAAGTCAAAGATGAGAGTCTTGATGAAAAACAAGTCTTTCAGATTTATTACGATTTCTCAGAGACAGTTGCAAACATGCAAGGTTACCGTACGCTTGCCCTTAATCGTGGTGAGAAGCTAGGCATTTTGAAAATTGGCTTTGAGCATGCGACTGATCGTATTCTATCTTTCTTTAATGTTCGTTTTAAAGTTAAGAATGCTTATATTGACGAGGTTATTCAGCAATCTGTTAAGAAAAAAGTCTTGCCAGCTATTGAGCGCCGTATTCGCACTGAACTAACAGAAAAGGCAGAAGAAGGAGCTATCCAACTCTTCTCAGAAAACCTTCGCAATCTTCTCCTTGTTGCTCCTCTTAAAGGGCGCGTGGTCCTTGGATTTGACCCTGCCTTTCGTACAGGTGCCAAGCTTGCAGTCGTTGATGCGACTGGGAAGATGCTAACAACGCAAGTCATTTATCCAGTCAAACCAGCTTCAGCTCGTCAGATTGAAGAAGCTAAGCGTGATTTGGCTGATTTGATTGGCCAATACGGTGTTGAAATTATTGCTATCGGAAATGGAACCGCCAGCCGTGAGAGCGAAGCTTTCGTCGCTGAAGTTCTTAAGGATTTTCCAGAAGTCAGCTATGTCATTGTTAGTGAAAGTGGCGCATCTGTCTATTCAGCTAGTGAACTTGCACGTCAAGAGTTTCCTGATCTAACCGTTGAGAAACGCTCTGCTATTTCTATTGCTCGTCGCTTGCAAGATCCACTTGCTGAGTTGGTTAAAATTGATCCCAAATCCATCGGTGTCGGTCAATATCAGCATGATGTAAGTCAGAAGAAACTATCTGAAAGTCTGGACTTTGTCGTAGATACAGTCGTTAACCAAGTTGGTGTCAATGTCAATACAGCTAGTCCAGCCTTACTTTCGCACGTAGCTGGGCTCAACAAGACAATCTCTGAAAATATCGTGAAGTATCGTGAAGAAGAAGGCAAAATCACTTCACGCGCCCAAATCAAGAAAGTCCCTCGTTTAGGAGCAAAAGCCTTTGAACAGGCTGCAGGTTTCCTCCGTATCCCTGAAAGTAGCAATATCCTTGACAATACAGGTGTTCACCCAGAAAACTATGCAGCAGTCAAGGAACTCTTCAAACGTTTGGACATTAAAGACCTAAATGAAGAAGCACAATCTAAACTCAAATCTATTTCAATCAAGGAAATGGCTCAAGAATTAGACCTCGGTCAAGAAACCCTCAAAGATATTATTGCAGACCTTCTAAAACCCGGTCGTGATTTCCGTGATTCTTTTGATGCTCCAGTCCTTCGTCAGGATGTTTTGGATATCAAGGATTTAAAAGTTGGACAAAAACTTGAGGGAGTGGTTCGGAACGTCGTTGACTTCGGTGCCTTTGTTGACATTGGTATTCACGAGGATGGTCTGATTCATATCTCTCACATGAGCAAGAAATTCATCAAGCATCCGAGTCAAGTAGTTTCAGTTGGTGATTTGGTAACCGTTTGGGTGAAGAAGATTGATGTCCAACGCGAAAAAGTAAATCTGTCGCTCCTTGCACCCGATGAATCTAATGAATCTAACTGATTACGTTAGGCTAGTCTCTTTAGAAGACTTTGGGAAACCTTTCAAACATCAAGCTCAATGGAATACTCGTCTGCGGTCGACAGGTGGACGATTTTTTCCTCAGGATGGTCATTTGGATTTTAATCCTAAGGTTTATCAAGAACTTGGTTTGGATGTTTTCCGAAAAATTGTCCGTCACGAACTATGTCATTACCATCTATACTATGAGGGCAAGGGTTATAAACATAAGGATTTAGCCTTTAAGGAACTGTTAAAAGAAGTAGATGGGCTTCGCTTTGTACCTCCTTTACCGAATGCTAGTCAAAAACCAACTCTAGTCTATATTTGTCAAGCGTGTAGTCAGACCTATCAGCGAAAACGCCGAATCGACACGAGACGCTATCGATGCGGTCTTTGTCATGGTAGACTTATCCTACAAAATCCGACTAAGGACTGATGCAAGCTGTTTTGGTTCATGTTATACTCATATCAATAATACCGAAAGAGGTACAAATCATGAATACAAAATTTTATAAAATGAGGCGAAATCGTATGGTGTCAGGAGTTTTGGCAGGCTTATCAGATAAGTTTAATTTTGATGTAACCCTAGTTCGTTTTCTATTTGCAATCTTCACTGTAGCAAATTTTGGACTCGGAATCATCATCTACATCATCCTAGACTATATCTTACCTACCAAGGAAGATATCGAAGCTGATATGTACGGAACTGGCCCTCGCAAAATGAAAGAAGCTGAACCAATCGATGATGACAAAGGTTGGTTTTGGTAATCACCTTTTCTATTTAATTAAAGTTTTAAACCCTTGTAATTACAGGGGTTTTTCTTTTGCTTGAAAATTTATGGTAAACTAATAGTAGTTCATTTCAAAAAAATAATCCAATCTTACAAAAATGTAAGATTAAAGCTCCAAATGTAAGGTTATGTTATGGAACCAACTCTTTTTTTAGAGTACAATTATATCATAAAGATAAAGGAGCAAAACTATGAAAAATATTTTACAAAAGAAACAAGCAAGTAAACCGAGTCCAAAGGATATCGAGCGAGTTGAGCTCGGCATTCAAATGATGCAGGCTCAGTTTCAATTAATGGGATATTAAAAAGGAGATTATCATGACACTACTAGATGTAAAACACGTTCAAAAAATTTATAAAACTCGTTTCCAAGGCAACCAAGTAGAAGCTCTAAAAGATATTCACTTTACTGTAGAAAAGGGTGACTATGTTGCCATTATGGGTGAATCTGGTTCTGGGAAGTCAACGCTACTCAATATTCTTGCCATGCTTGATAAACCAACTCGTGGTCAAGTCTTTCTAAATGGAACTGACACAGCGACCATTAAAAATTCTGAAGCCTCAAGCTTCCGTCGTGAAAAGTTAGGCTTTGTCTTCCAAGACTTTAATTTGTTAGATACGCTTTCTGTCAAAGACAATATCTTACTCCCTTTGGTATTGTCTAGAAAGCCTATTACAGAAATGATGAAAAAATTGGTAGTTACGGCTGAAAATCTTGGTATCAATCAATTGCAGGAGAAGTACCCTTATGAAATTTCTGGTGGACAAAAACAACGTGTAGCAGTTGCACGCGCCATCATCACAGAACCAGAAATTCTCCTTGCTGACGAACCGACAGGAGCTCTAGATTCTAAGTCATCTGCAGCCCTCCTTGATATCTTTGATCAGATCAATGAGCAAGGACAGACCATTCTCATGGTTACCCATTCAACGGCAGCTGCTAGCCGTGCAAAACGTGTCCTTTTCATCAAGGACGGCATTCTTTACAATCAAATCTACCGTGGTGAAAAGACTGATCGTCAGATGTTCCAAGAAATCTCTGATACCTTGACTGTTATGGCAAGTGAGGTGAACTAGTATGTTTCGATTAACCAATAAGTTGGCTATCTCCAACTTAATCAAAAACCGCAAACTCTATTATCCTTTTGCTCTGTCTGTCATTTTGGCAGTCACTATTAGCTATCTCTTTTATTCCCTAGCCTTTAATCCTAAAATTGTGGATTTGCGTGGTGCGTCTGCCATTCAATTTACCTTACAACTAGGGCTTGTCGTTGTGACACTTGCATCTGCCATTATTGTGCTTTATGCCAACAGTTTTGTCATGAAAAACCGTTCCAAAGAACTGGGTGTATATGGCATGTTGGGCTTAGAAAAACGCCATTTGATTGGTATGACCTTTAAGGAACTCTTGATATTTGGTTTAGTAACAGTCACTGCTGGTATTGGGATTGGTGCCCTCTTTGACAATCTCATCTTTGCATTATTGCTTAAACTTGCAAAGATGAAGGTAGAGCTAGCCGCAACCTTCCAATGGTCCGTAGTTCTTTCAATCCTTATTGTATTTGGTCTTATCTTTTTAGTCCTTGTGTCCCTAAATGCCCTACATATCATCCGTATGGATGCACTCCAACTCTCTCGTGAGAAAACAAAAGGTGAAAACAAGGGGCGTTTCCTAGTTCTTCAAACACTTGTAGGGCTAATTGCACTAGGTAGTGGCTACTATCTAGCACAAAGCGTAAAAGACCCAATTTCAGCAAGCCTTACTTTCTTTATTGCCGTCATGTTGGTAATAGTTGCGACCTATCTTTTATTCAATGCGGGTATTACAGTTTTCTTACAGTTACTCAAGAAAAACAAAAGATATTACTATAAACCCAATAACCTCATCTCTGTATCTAACCTCATCTTTCGTATGAAGAAAAATGCTGTAGGTTTAGCAACCATTGCCATCCTTTCAACCATGGTTTTAGTTACTATGTCTGCAGCAACCAGCATCTACAACGGTTCTGAAAACATGAAAAAACTCATGTATCCTCACGATTTTGATGTTAAGGGAAAAAATGTAGAAGTTGAGGATTTAGACAAGCTTTTGACTCAATATGCCAGCGAAAAGAACTTAACGATTAGCAACAAAGACGTTCTTAGCTATGCTAGTTTTGGTCTTTCGAGTCAAGATGGGACCAAATTAACCATCTTTGAAAAAGGGCAAAATAGTGTTATGCCCAAGACTGTCTTCCTAGTTTTTGACCAAAAAGACTATGAAAAAATGACTGGACAAAAGCTTCATTTAACGGATAACGAAGTAGGTCTTTGGGTTAAAAATGACCAACTAAAAGGTCAGAAAGCATTTAGTCTTAACAAACAAGAGTACCGTATCAAGGAAGAAATCCAACAAGATTTTATCATCAATCATGTTTCAAACCAGTATGCTCTCTTGATTTCGGATTATAACTACCTTGTTGTTCCAAATTTACAGAGTTTTTTGGACAAATACCAGGATTCTGCTGTCTATACTCAGTTCTACGGTGGTATGGATGTAACCGCCAGTCAAGAGGAGCAGATAAAACTAGCTGACGATTTTAATCGGTATGTGATCAACTTTAGTCATAATCTCAAGAGCGAAGACGGTATGGTATACGGTGGAGATACTGCAAGTGATGCAATTAGCCAAGCGAACGCTCTCTTTGGCGGAGTCCTCTTTATCGGTATTTTCCTCTCTATCATCTTTATGATAGGTACTGTACTGGTTATCTACTATAAACAAATCTCAGAAGGTTATGAAGACCGTGAACGCTTTGTTATCCTGCAAAAAGTTGGCTTAGACCAAAAACAAATCAAGCAAACCATTAACAAGCAAGTCTTGACTGTCTTCTTCCTCCCTGTAATCTTCGCCTTTCTACATTTGACCTTTGCTTATCACATGTTAAGTTTGATTCTCAAGGTTATTGGGGTTATCGATACAGCCATGATGTTAACCGTAACACTTTCTATCTGTGGCGTCTTTGCTTTAGTCTATGTACTAATCTTTATAATTACTTCAAGAAGTTATCGCAAGATTATCCAGCTATAATAAAAAATACCTCGATTTTTTCGAGGTATTTTTATGTTTTAAATGCTAAACAATTGTCCAAATAGATAAGTAACACCCATGGTCAAAAGGCCGATGCAAAGGTTACGAATCATAGCTGTTTTGGTTGGTGCTTTTCCAAGTTTGGCACTTGTATATCCAGTGACTAGAAGTGAAATTGCTACAATGATAACAGTAGCAGGGATTCGATAGTCACTTGGAAAGATGGTTATCGAAAGCACAGGAGGCAGGCTACCAAGTACAAAAGCGACGAAGCTAGATGCTACAGCATGCCAAGGATTGGTAAACTCTTCATACTCGATTCCGTATTTTTCCTCAACTAAAGCTTTTAGTGGATCTTTCAAAAAAGCTTTGTTAACTAATAATTGAGCTGAAGTTTCACATTCACCATTTTGTAGATAAGCAGCATAGAGAGATTTCTTTGCAGCCTCGATATCCTTATCCAAAAGTAATTGCTCACGAGCTACAGCGGCTTCTTCAGTGTCTTTTTGAGTAGATACTGAAACATATTCACCTCCAGCCATAGAAAAGGCGCCAGCAAGAATAGCAGCCAATCCCGAGAGGAAGATAATCAAGATATTATTAGTAGCACTGGCAACTCCGATAACAACACCAGCTATAGAAATAATTCCATCATTAGCTCCGAGCACACCAGCACGTAAAATATTTAAACGACCAGCGAAGTTTGAATCAATTTCATGTGTAATTTCTGACATTCTACTCTCCTTTATCATTCAATAACTCTATTATAAAGGAGTAAAAAGTCGAAAACAATTATTTTGAACTATCTTAGAAAAGTTGCACAATTCTAATTATCAAATTAATAAAAAGCTCCATAACCATTTCTTATGTCAAGATGTAACAAATTTATATTTGAAACCCAGTTCATTTGGCAATACAAGGAACATAAATGAATCTTCTCAAACTACCAATATTGCAGATATAAAATCATTGGTAGTCCGTTCAGCTACAACGATCCATGCAAAGTTTTTAATTTAGATTTAGAAGCAGCAGGAGTAACTAAAAATCAAATCCGTCTTTCAATCGGTCTTGAAAATGTCGACGATTTGATTGAAGATTTGCGTCTTGCACTTGAAAAAATCTAAAAATAACTAGTTTTTATCGAATTAAGGATCCTTCTCACGAATAATTAAGTGAGGAGGATTTTTATGTATAGTATTTCATTTCAAGAAGATTCGCTTTTACCAAGAGAAAGACTTGTTAGGGAAGGAGTAGAGGCTCTCAGCAATCAAGAATTACTAGCTATTTTGCTAAGAACAGGAACAAAACAGGCTAATGTCTTTGAAATAGCACAGAAGATTTTAAATAAGCTAACTTGCCTAACAGATTTAAAAAAAATGAGCCTACAGGAATTGCAGACTTTATCAGGTATTGGACGTGTTAAGGCGATTGAACTACAAGCTGTGATAGAGCTGGGCTATCGCATACATAAACGCGAAACAGTGGAAATGGAGAGTATCCTTAGTAGTCGAAAGTTAGCTAAAAAGATGCAAGATGAACTTGGAGATAAAAAACAAGAGCACCTAGTGGCGCTCTATCTGAATACTCAAAATCAAATTATTCATCAGCAGACTATTTTTATTGGGTCAGCTACTAGAAGCATTGCTGAACCGAGAGAAATTCTCCACTATGCCCTAAAGCACATGGCAACATCTGTGATTCTGGTTCATAATCATCCATCAGGTGCAGTAGTTCCTAGCCCCAATGATGACCATGTTACGAAACTTGTAAAAGAAGCCTGTGAGTTAATGGGTCTGGTCTTATTGGACCATCTAATCGTCTCACATTCCGATTATTTTAGTTATCGTGAAAAGACGGATCTAATATAAAATTGTTCATTGTAATAGTATCATTATTCTAACTGCTTTACAGTTCATTGACGACATAGTCGAAAAGTTTTTTGTCTTTGGGGCGATTTTCAAAGAGAAATTCTGGATGCCATTGAACACCGAGATAAGGAAAACCATCTGTAGTTGTAACAGCCTCAATAATACCGTCTTTAGGATCATGTGCTACAATCTTTAGATTAGGTGCCAAATCTTTAATGCTCTGATGGTGAAAAGAATTGATATGAGAGATTTCTCCATAGATTTCTCGAAGAATGGTATCTGGTTCAGTAACAAGTCTCTGAGTTGTATATTCAGCAGAAGTGTCTTGCCAATGGTCTTCGATATCTTGATAAAGGGTTCCACCCATAGCAACGTTAAAGAGTTGAGTACCTCGACAGACAGAAAAAATTGGTTTATTCTGTTCAATGGCTTCTTTGATAAGTGCTAGCTCAAAAATATCCCTTTGAAGGTGGTAGTCGTCGCTATCAATAGTTTTTGATTTGCCATAGTACTTTGGATCAACATTTTGACCACCTGTTAGGATAAGTTTATCAATCAAGCTGATGTAATAACTAGCTAATTCTTCATCACCAATCGGTAGGATAATGGGGATACCTCCAGCTTCCTTAACTCCTTCAACAAAGCCTTTGGCAGCATAACTCATCATAAGCTCATCATCTGGATGGGCTTTTTCGTTTCCTGTAATCCCAATAATTGGTTTGTTCATAAATATTTACACTTTCTAATCTTCTTTCCTCATGAAATAGAGGAGAGTTTGAAGTTCGCTTGTAAGATCGACATACTGAACAACCGCGTCTTTAGGAAGATGTAGGTGAACAGGTGAAAAACTGAGAATACCTTTGATACCAGCATTAACTAATAATTCAGCAACTTCTTGAGATTTAACACTAGGAACGGTAAGAATTGCTGTCTTGATATTAGCATTCTTTATTTTTTCGTTTATTTGAGATATTCCATAGATTGGAACACCATCAGGAGTCTGAGTGCCAACCTCTGGATGATTATCTAGGTCAAAAGCCATAACAATTTTCATCTTGTTACGTTCATGAAATCGATAGTGAAGGAGAGCATGACCCATATTACCGATACCAACTAGCATAACATTTGTAATAGAATTATCATTTAAAAGGTCAGCAAAAAAGTTCATGAGCTTTTTAACATCGTAGCCAAATCCTCGTCGACCAAGTTCACCAAAGTAGGAGAAGTCACGACGAACAGTTGCAGAATCGATACCAATCGCCTCTGCAATTTGCTTGGAATTAGCTCTTTCGATTTTTTCAGCATTAAATCTTTTAAAGATACGATAGTAGAGAGAAAGTCTCTTCGCTGTTGCTTTAGGAATAGTAGACTCTTTTTCTTTCATATTATCACAACCTTTCTATTTACTATTTTATAGAAAGATTGTGAAAAAATCAACAATAACGAAAAAAAACTAAGAAAAATCTTAGTTTAGATATTATTTTGATACTTTGTTAAAAAACGGTATAGGTCACCAAGAAGTCCTTGATAGATTTCAGCCCCATTATGCGTTAGAGATGTTATAACAGTTGTATCTGGAAGAGTCACACAGCCTGAAAGGGATAGCATAAGGGATTCAAGATTTTCAAATTCATGTACTCGCTCTACATGATAAGCGTCCTTGTAAGTTAATCGAAACATAATGACCTTCTATCTTTCACTTTTGGTAAATATTCCACGTTCAACAAGACTATCCATCAAGAAGTAGAATTTCTCTTGGTGGATATGAGTTTCTTCTGATTTGAAGATATCAACTAAACGTAGGCCAAATTTATCTGTAATATTTATTTTAGCGCCTGTTAGGTCTTTGTTGATAATAATTTTCAGTTGGAAACCTTCTCCACTATTTGGAACTTTCTCAAGAAGACGTGTCAATTCATAGTTACCGACTTTAGTTTCAAAAAAGGTATTATCTTTTAGAGTAAACTTTTTCACAGTTGGGCTAAGTGTATAATCGTAACGGCAATTTTTTAGTTTAATGGTTTGTTCGAATGCCATTGAGTTATCCTCCGATGATATTTTTAAGAATTTTAGCAAGAGTTATCATTTCTTGCTCTGTGTTTTGAGGTGAGATACTGACGCGAACGGATTCGTGCAAGCGAGGAGAGTTTTCTCCGTAGAGTGCCTGAAGGACATGACTGACCTGAACGACACCAGCAGTACATGCAGAACCAGTTGAAATAGAAATACCTTCAAGGTCTAGGCGGAGTAGTAGTAGATCATTTCGTTGACCTGGAAATCCGATATTGAGGACATAAGGGAGTTGGTCTTTCCCTTGATTGAGATAATAGTCAATCTCAGCAATTTCATTTAAGAATGTGTCTTTTAATTGTTGAACTTTTTCAAAGTTAGTTTTTAAATGTTCGATATCATTCTTAAGTGCTGCAACCATACCTATAATTGCAGGAAGGTTTTCTGTTCCTGCTCTTTTTTTCTGCTCTTGATCTCCACCATGAAGATAGGAATCAAAATCTGTAGAAGTAGCGTAGAGAAAGCCGATACCTTTTGGACCGTGAAATTTATGAGCCGAAGCACTGAGAAAATCAATCCCTAATTCTTCTGGATGAATTTCTAATTTACCAATTGCCTGAACCGCATCTACATGATAAACAGCTGGATGATTTTTTAGAACTTCACCAATTTCAGCAATAGGTAATAGAGTTCCTGTTTCATTGTTTGCAAACATAGTTGAAACTAAGATGGTATCTTGACGAAGCGCTTTTTTGACCTGTTCTGCTGTGATTTCATGATTCTCAGGTTTTAAAATAGTTACTTCAAACCCGAAGTTTTCAACAAGATATTGGATTGGTTCAAGTACAGCATGATGCTCAATAGCAGTAGTAATAATGTGTTTGCCACGATTTTGGTGACGAAGACAATAACCGATGATAGCAGTATTATTACTTTCTGTCCCACCGGAGGTGAAGAAGATCCGTTGTGGCTTTGTTCCTAATATATTTGCCAACTCTTGACGTGCTTCACGTAATAATTTACCTGCTTGGCGTCCATGACCATGGATACTAGAAGGGTTCCCATATGTTTCTTGCATGACTTGAGTCATCGCTGAGATAGCTGCAGATGACATGGGTGTCGTAGCAGCATTATCCAAATAAATCAAAAACTCACCTAATTTCTATTTAAATTTAAATAGGGGACTAACTGGTTTTCTTTCATGAATACGAACCATGGCATCACCAATCAAGTCGCTTGCAGTAATGTATTGTACGTTTTTAGGTTTTTTGCTTTCTGTCACAACAGAATCTGTAACCAAGATTTCTTTGATGCTAGTTGCATCCAGTAACTCTGCAGCACCGTCAACGAAAAGTCCGTGACTTGAGACCGCATAGATTTCAGTTGCTCCATCTCGTTCAACGATTTTAGCTGCTTCAGAGAATGTACGGCCAGTATTAAGAATATCATCGATTAAGATTGCTTTCTTACCTTCAACTTCACCGATGATGTAACCTTGGCTGCGTTCGGAATCGTCTTGAGCATAGTCAATGATTGCAATCGGTGCATCGAGGTATTCAGCAAGGCTACGAGCCCGTTTTACACCTGAGTTTTTAGGACTTACGACAACAACATCTGAACCTGTCAACCCTTTATCACAGTAATGTTTTGCAAAAAGTGGAATTGTATAGAGGTTGTCAACTGGAATATCAAAGAATCCTTGAACCTGAACAGCGTGAAGGTCTAGAGTCAATACACGGCTAACTCCAGCTTTTACCAACATATTTGCAACTAACTTAGCTGTTAGAGGTTCACGAGAAGAAGCGATACGGTCTTGACGTGCATATCCAAAGTATGGAAGTACAACATTAATGGTATTTGCACTAGCACGGACGCAGGCATCTACCATAATTAAAAGTTCCATTAAATGGTTATTCACTGGGAAGCTCGTTGATTGGATGATATAAACATCATATCCACGAACGCTTTCTTCGATATTGACTTGGATTTCACCATCTGAAAATTGACGGGATGATAGTTTTCCAAGTGGAACACCGGAAGCATCTGCAATTTTTTGAGCTATTTCATGATTGGATGAAAGTGAAAAAAGCTTCATATTTTTTGTATCTGACATCGATAAACCGTCCTCTATAAACTAAGTAAATCAGCGAAAAAAACAATTTCAAAGGAAGTGTTTTCTTTCACAGATTTTATCATATTTTGTCTACTCTATTTTATCAAAAAAAGGAGATAATTTCAGTATTTTTTCATATTTTTGATAAATCGTACTAATTTAGAAGGTGCTTTCTTAAATTGGATTCCATTTTCCTTTAAAAACTCTTGAAAATCACGACTTCCTTGCTCTCCATCTTCAACTTCCAATTCTAACTCATAATCAATAACATCAAAGTAGCTACTTTGATCGAGAGCCATGAGTCCTATGGCTGTTTCTTTCTCATAACGTAAAGTTGTTAAACAACCCAGAACAATCCAACCACTTGTTGAAACACCTCGATTTGATAACTCATCAAGAATCATTCCTTGAGGAAGTTTACATTCTTCAAGACAAGCATTGGCTTCGTCAAGAGTGAGGGCTTGATTGTATTCCATATTACCAACTTCTTGAGGGATTTTTATGGTTAATTCTGCACTTGTAGCAAAAGTACGAATACGCATGGCGATTTTATGTTGATGAAGGTAAAAATCAGGCGTATCTAGGTAGTAATTTCTTTGTGTGACGGGCTTAACTTCTGAAAAGTGATCTTTCAATTTTTGATATTCTACCTCGGTCAGAAGTGTTTTCATTTCAATTTCTAAATGTTTCATTTTTATAACCTTTTCTTTATATTTGAAAGCGATTTATGGTATAATAAGTATTGTATTTATTGTATAAGATTTTCAATGGAAAATCAAAAATTAGATCAATTAAAGTGTAGAGAGTTGGACCTTATAGTTATATGATTACAGAATGGGAAGAATTTTTAGATCCTTACATTCAGGCTGTCGGAGAGCTGAAGATAAAACTCCGAGGTATTCGAAAACAATACCGCAAACAAAATAAACATTCTCCAATCGAGTTTGTCACAGGTCGTGTTAAACCGATTGAAAGTATTAAAGAAAAAATGGCGCGTCGTGGGATTGGCTATGATACGTTGGAACAAGATTTGCAAGATATTGCAGGTTTACGTGTGATGGTTCAATTTGTAGAGGATGTACATGAAGTGGTTTCTATCCTTCGTAAAAGACAGGATATGCGAGTTGTTCAAGAACGTGATTATATCACTCACCGTAAGGCCTCTGGTTATCGCTCTTATCATTTGATTATAGAGTACACGGTTGATACGATTAATGGCGCAAAAACAATTCTTGTTGAAATTCAGATTCGTACCTTGGCTATGAATTTTTGGGCTACGATTGAACATTCACTCAACTATAAATACCAAGGAGATTTCCCGAAGGAAATCAAAGAAAGGCTAGAAATTACGGCGAGAATTTCTCATCAACTGGATGAAGAAATGAGTAAAATACGTGCGGATATCCAAGAAGCACAAGCGCTCTTTGATCCTTTGTATAGAAAGTTAAATGACGGGGTAGGAAACAGTGACGATACCGATGAAGAATACAGGTAAACGAATTGACCTAATTGCCAACCGTAAACCTCAGAGTCAAAAAGTTCTTTTCGAATTAAAAGAACGATTAAAAAAGAATAATTTTATCCTCAATGATAAAAATCCAGATATTGTCATCTCTATTGGTGGAGATGGCATGTTGTTGTCTGCCTTTCACAAGTACGAAAACCAACTAGATAAGGTCAGGTTTATTGGAGTTCACACAGGTCACTTAGGTTTTTATACGGACTATCGAGATTTTGAATTGGACCAATTGGTCACAAATTTACAGTTAGATAATGGAGCTCGTGTTTCTTATCCGCTCTTAAATGTCAAAGTCTTTCTCGAAAATGGTGAGATCAAGTCTTTTAGAGCCCTAAATGAAGCTAGTATTCGTCGGTCTGATCGCACTATGGTTGCAGATGTTATTATTAACAATGTTCCCTTTGAACGTTTTCGTGGAGACGGTCTTACAGTTTCAACACCAACAGGAAGTACAGCTTATAATAAATCGCTAGGTGGAGCAGTCCTACATCCTACGATAGAAGCTTTGCAATTGGCTGAAATTGCTAGTCTAAATAATCGAATTTACCGAACACTTGGTTCATCAATTATTGTACCTAAAAAAGACAAGATAGAATTGATACCAACTCGAAATGACTATCACACAATCTCGGTCGACAATAGTATCTATTCTTTCCGAAATATTGAGAAAATAGAGTATCAGATTGACCACCACAAGATTCATTTTGTAGCTACACCAAGCCACACCAGTTTTTGGAATCGTGTTAAAGATGCCTTTATTGGCGAGGTGGACGAATGAGGTTTCAGTTTATTGCTGACGAACATGTCAAGGTAAAAACCTTTCTGAAAAAACATGAAGTTTCCAAAGGTTTACTTGCTAAGATTAAGTTTAGAGGCGGTGATATTCGAGTCAATGGACGTCCGCAGAATACAACCTATCTCCTAGATATTGGTGATGAAGTTGTCATCGATATTCCGCCAGAGGAAGGATTTGAGACACTTGAATCAATTGATTATCCTCTAGACATTTTATTTGAAGATGATCATTTCTTGATTATCAACAAACCCTTTGGTGTTGCATCAATTCCCAGTGTCAATCATTCTAATACGATTGCCAACTTTATAAAGGGTTACTATGTCAAACAAAACTATGAGAATCAACAAGTCCACATCGTGACGAGACTTGATAGAGATACATCGGGCTTGATGCTTTTTGCTAAACACGGCTATGCGCATGCCAGATTAGATAAACAGTTGCAAAAAAAGGCTATTGAAAAGCATTATTACGCCCTAGTCAAGGGAGATGGTCATCTGGAACCTCAGGGAGAAATCATTGCACCCATAGCCCGTGATGAAGACTCTATCATCACTAGGCGGGTAGCAAAGGGAGGTAAATATGCCCATACGTCCTATCAAATCGTGGCATCTTATGGGAATATTCACTTAGTTGATATTCGTCTCCACACCGGAAGAACCCACCAGATTCGGGTTCATTTCTCGCATATTGGTTTTCCGTTACTTGGAGATGATCTTTATGGGGGAAGCTTAGAACATGGCATCGAACGCCAGGCTCTACATTGCCATTACTTATCGTTCTATCATCCTTTCTTAGAAGAGCAGTTGGAGCTAGAATGCCCACTGCCGGATGATTTCGACACACTTATTACACAGTTATCAAATAATAATTTATCTTAAAAGGAGTCAAAACTCATGGAAGTTTTTGAAAGTTTGAAAGCCAACCTAGTTGGTAAAAACGCACGCATCGTTCTACCTGAAGGTGAAGAACCACGTATCCTGCAAGCAACAAAGCGTTTGGTAAAAGAAACAGAAGTTATTCCTGTCCTCCTAGGAAACCCTGACAAGATTAGAATTTATCTTGAAATTGAAGGTGTTACGGATGGTTACGAAGTTATCAATCCAGAACATTTTCCACAATTCGAAGAAATGGTAGCTTCTCTTGTGGAACGTCGTAAAGGAAAAATGACAGAAGAAGAAGCGAGAGAAGTACTCATCAACGATGTTAACTACTTTGGTGTGATGTTAGTTTATATGGGCTTGGTTGATGGTATGGTTTCAGGAGCTATTCACTCAACAGCTTCGACCGTTCGTCCAGCTCTTCAAATTATCAAGACTCGTCCAAATGTTAGCCGTACATCAGGTGCCTTTCTTATGGTTCGTGGCACTGAACGTTACTTGTTTGGTGACTGCGCTATCAACATCAACCCAGATGCTGACGCCTTAGCTGAAATTGCGATTAACTCAGCTATCACAGCTAAAATGTTTGGTATTGAACCTAAGATTGCTATGCTTAGCTATTCAACTAAGGGTTCAGGTTTTGGAGAAAGTGTTGATAAGGTTGTTGAAGCAACTAAAATCGCTCATGAATTGCGTCCAGACCTTGAAATTGATGGTGAATTGCAATTTGATGCTGCCTTTGTTCCAGAAACTGCCGCTCTTAAAGCTCCAGGAAGTAATGTAGCTGGACAAGCTAATGTCTTCATCTTCCCTGGTATCGAAGCTGGTAACATTGGTTACAAGATGGCAGAACGTCTTGGTGGATTTGCTGCTGTTGGACCTGTTCTACAAGGACTTAACAAACCGGTAAATGACCTTTCTCGCGGATGTAACTCTGACGATGTTTACAAATTAACTCTTATCACAGCAGCACAAGCTGTTCATCAATAAGAATGGTATCCCTCTTTTCCTCTCGGTAAAGGGGGATTTCCCTTTTTAAAAGACACAAATCATCTGCAAAAACAGCTAAAATATGGTAAAATAGTCAGTAATCATCTATGTTTTATAGAATAAGTTTGTATGAAGAAAAGGAAATAGAATGGCAACTATTCAATGGTTTCCTGGCCACATGTCCAAGGCACGACGTCAGGTTCAGGAAAATTTAAAATTTGTTGATTTTGTGACAGTTTTAGTGGATGCACGTTTGCCCTTGTCCAGCCAAAATCCAATGCTGACTAAAATCATCGGAGATAAACCAAGACTATTGATTCTAAACAAGGCAGATCTTGCTGATCCGACTGCAACAAAAGAATGGCGTCAGCATTTTGAATCACAAGGCATTCAAACACTGGCAATCAACTCTAAAGAGCAAATTACAGTTAAAGTCGTGACAGACGCTGCCAAAAAACTCATGGCAGATAAGATTACTCGTCAAAAGGAACGAGGCATTCAAATTGAAACCCTGCGTACCATGATTATTGGGATTCCAAACGCTGGAAAATCAACACTGATGAACCGTTTGGCTGGTAAGAAGATTGCTGTAGTTGGTAACAAGCCTGGTGTGACAAAAGGTCAACAATGGCTCAAAACAAATAAAGATTTGGAAATCTTGGATACTCCAGGGATTCTTTGGCCAAAATTCGAAGATGAAACGGTTGCTCTTAAACTTGCCCTTACTGGAGCCATCAAAGATCAGTTGCTTCCAATGGATGAAGTGACGATTTTCGGTCTCAATTACTTTAAAACACATTATCCTGATAAGCTTCAAGAGCGTTTTAAACAAATGAATCTGGACGATGAGGCTCCTGAAATTATCATGGATATGACTCGTATCCTTGGTTTCCGTGATGATTACGATCGTTTTTACAACCTTTTCGTCAAGGAAGTTCGTGATGGAAAACTGGGCAACTATACATTAGATACATTGGATGACCTCAATGGCAACGATTAAAGAAATCAAAGAAGCATTAGCAAAGATAAGAGAACTTGAAAGTCCCTTATTTAAGGAATTTGAAAAAGATTCTCGTTCAGGTGTCCAAAAGGAAATTGAAAAGCGTAAAAAGGCCATCCAAGCAGAAATGGATGAAAATCTGCGCTTAGAAGGTATGTTATCTTATGAAAAAGAGCTTTACGCACAAGGCTTTAACCTAATTGCAGGTGTCGATGAAGTTGGTCGTGGCCCTTTGGCTGGACCTGTCGTTGCTGCAGCAGTTATTCTGCCGAAAAATTGTAAAATCAAAGGTCTAAACGATAGCAAACAAATACCCAAGAAAAAGCATAGAGAAGTTTTTCAAGCTGTTAAAGACAATGCCCTAGCAATCGGTATCGGGATTATGGATAATCATATCATTGACCAAATTAATATCTATGAAGCGACTAAATTAGCCATGAAAGAGGCTATTTCTCAACTTGAACCTCAACCAGAGCATCTTTTGATAGATGCTATGAAATTGGATTTGCCGATTTCTCAGACATCCATCATCAAAGGAGATGCCAACTCCCTATCCATTGCTGCGGCTTCTATAGTTGCTAAGGTTACCAGAGATGATCTTATGGTTGCCTACGGACAGCAATTTCCAGGTTATGATTTTGAACACAATGCTGGCTACGGTACTGCAAAACACCTAGAAGGAATAAAACAATACGGTATAACATCCATTCATAGACGAAGTTTTGAACCAATCAAATCATTCATCTCAGAAGAAGGGAAAAGTGACTTGTTATGAAGATTAAATCAGAAATACTACGCCCTAAAAAAGAATTTGAATTTGCTTCTAGTTCAATATTGTCACAAGTCGTACGTGGAATATTAGTAGGGCTTGTGGTAGGAGCTATAGTTGGTTCGTTTCGCTTTTCAATTGAAAAAGGATTTCATGTTATTCAAGGACTATACCAAGATAAGCAACATCTTTTGCAGAATATTGGCATGATTGTTATCCTGTATGTTTTTATTATTTGGCTAGGAGCAAAACTGACACGTTCAGAAAAAAATATAAAAGGTTCCGGGATCCCTCAAGTAGAGGCTGAATTAAAAGGACTTATGTCTCTTAACTGGTGGAGTATCCTCTGGAAAAAATACATCCTTGGGATTTTAGCAATTGGTGGAGGACTCATGCTCGGACGTGAAGGTCCCAGTATCCAACTAGGCGCCATGGGAGGAAAAGGGATTGCAAAATGGCTAAAATCAAGTCCCTTAGAAGAGCGCTCTCTCATTGCAAGTGGTGCAGCTGCTGGACTAGCTGCTGCATTCAACGCCCCTATAGCCGCATTATTGTTTGTTGTTGAGGAAGTCTATCATCATTTTTCAAGAGTCTTTTGGGTATCTGCTTTAGCAGCCAGTATCGTTGCTAACTTTATCTCCCTCTTGATTTTTGGATTAACGCCTGTATTGGATATGCCTGACAATATCCCTCTGATGACTCTTGATCAATACTGGATTTATCTGGTGATGGGTATTTTCCTTGGATTATCTGGTTTTCTCTACGAAAAAGCAGTTTTGAATATTCCACTTGTTTATGATTGGATCGGTGAAAAAATCCACTTAGACCGAGCCTATTATCCCATTATAGCTTTTCTCTTGATTATTCCGGTTGGGGTTTATTTTCCAAATGTTCTCGGAGGAGGCAATCAACTAGTCCTTTCTTTAACGAGTCAAGATTATCCGTTTAAAATATTATTACTATACTTCATCATCCGATTTGCTTGGAGTATGATTAGTTATGGCAGCGGACTTCCTGGAGGAATTTTCCTACCTATCCTTGCTTTAGGTTCTCTATTAGGAGCTCTTGTTGGAGTAATCTGCGTGAACTTTGATCTTATTAGCCCTGAACAATTTCCTATTTTCGTGATTTTAGGTATGAGTGGTTATTTTGGTGCAATATCAAAGGCTCCACTGACAGCTATGATTCTTGTTACTGAGATGGTAGGAGACATTCGTAACCTCATGCCGCTCGGTCTTGTGACACTTGTAGCTTATATTGTCATGGATTTGCTTAAAGGCGCTCCAGTATACGAAGCTATGCTTGAAAGATTGCTACCAGAAGAAGTAGCTGCAGATCAAGGAGAAGTAACCTTAATCGAAATTCCAGTTTCAGAAAAAATTTCAGGAAAACAAGTCCATGAATTAAACCTCCCACACAATACCTTAATTACAACGCAAGTACATAACGGTAAAACGCAAACAGTTAACGGAACGAGCAAATTATACGTAGGAGATACGATTCACCTTGTCATCCCAAAAAATGAAATTGGAAAAGTTAAAGATTTGCTACTATAAAAACATAATTTAAGTTATGTAATTTTTAAGAACAAAAAGATTAGAGAATGTATTTGTTACATAATTTAATTTATGTTAAGTATTTATTTTTTAGGATATTTAAAATAATTAAAGGGAGATGATATGAGTAGAAATAAAGCTCTTGCAGTTTATTTACTGGGGACTTTTAGCCAATTATTATTAGTTTGTTTAGTTGTATTTTTCTGCAATTATTATGCTGTTCATTCTGATCTAATAAATGTTTTCGGAGTAATGATAGGTGGTATTTCTACAGCCTTATGGGGAAGTATTGTTGCTATTTGGTATTATGAGATTGACTTAAAGAAGATAATAAAAGATTTTTTTAACATTCAGACCAGTTACAAACATTATTTATTAGCATTTTTTCTTATTATTCTTGATTTCTCTTTTCTATTTTTTGGGGGGAAAATCGTACAATTTATCTGGTATCTTCCTATTCTGATGTTTTTTAAATTTATTATATTTGGAGGTTTGGAAGAAATTGGTTGGAGATACGTATTTCAGCCAATTTTACAAGAAAAGTTTCACTATTTTCAAGCGACAATTTTAACATTTATCATGTGGTCAATTTGGCATTTATTGTTCTTTTATATAGATGGTTCTCTAGCCAACCTTCAAATAGTACCTTTTTTATTTGGATTACTAACAAATTCCTTTATTCTTTCAGCTCTTTATTTAAAAACAAAGAATCTCTGGATTTGTGTAATGACACATTCAATGATTAATATGTTTTCTCAATTGACTATTAGTGACGACCATTACGGAATGTATCTAATCAGAATTATTGTTATTGTTGCATCGTGTTATCTAGTAATGTCTAGCAAAGTAAAGTATAAAACATATTAAATAGTATTTAGAATAATTTTGAACATTTAATAGAGTGTTAAAAATCCAAATCACTTTGTTGATTTGGATTTTATTGATTTTAGAGAAAATTATAAGTTTATGTAAAAGTTATTTAAACATTGATAGAAAAAATAAAAGTTAATGTACATTTGAACGATTTTTAGTTTTCACTTAAATAAAGTACATAATTGAGTATAATTGGCTTAAAAATTTTTTGGTTTTTTTATCCATTCCTATAAAACTAAAAGTTTATGTACAATTGACTTAACTAGAGCTAAACCATTGATACAACTGAATTAGAAGCATAAAGTACATTCTTTAAAAAGTGTACTTTATTTTTATTTTGTACATTATTCTGGAGTGGTATTTTGTATGTTTTCTAGTTCATAACATCATCTGATTTAAGGGATTATTTTGTACATTTTTTACTCTAATAAGTGCAGAAGAAGTGGTGGTTCAATTGTACATTTTTTTAAAACTTATTTATGTTCCTACTTAACACAAGATATAGATTTTTATTTTGTTGATGGTATAATTAATGATAGATGATGCGCTATTTCTAAACGTAAAATACAAGATTTTCTAATTTATTTTCTTTTAGACTAGAAGATTATTGCAATAAATACTATGTATAAACTATTAAAAAGGTAGGAGCTATAATGGCCGATAAATTTGGACAGTTTTTTAAAGATACACTAAAAGAAATTCTCGTAGAACATGTAAAAGAATTAAAAAATCAATCTGAAATTGATAAATTTTATGAAAAATATGAAAAGGCTGATTTTTCAGGATTATATCTAGAAATGATTAATGACACTTCAAATCAAATGGTAAGAGATGCTAAGATGATAATGCATGAGAATACGTTACTGTTTAGAGGAGAGGAAACAGAAATAATTGCAAGAATAGAGCAAAAGTGGTCTAATGCGTTTGCTACATCTGAGACCATGTATATGATGGTTCTTGAATCTGTAAAAGATTATTCTGATTATGTAAATAAAATTGATAACAAGGAGAGAGAAAAATCTATTCATAAATACACAGCCTTAAAATACATACACGGAAGAGGTCTACAACAATTTTTAGAGATAATCACTTTAATGAAAAATGGATTTGCTGATGGTGCGTATTCTAGATGGCGTTCACTTTACGAATTAAATATTATTGCGTCGTTTATTTCAGAATATGGAGAGGAAGTTGCTGAAGCTTATATTTCATCACATAATACAGAAGATCGTTATGAATGGGCAAGAGCTTGTGGTGAATTTAGTCCTAAAAAGAGATATATAAGTTTTGACGATATCAGAAAAAAATCCAATTTCCCATCAGAATTATGGCAACAACCATATCGAATCTCTAATGAAGTCACACATGCATCATCACAAGGCACATTTAATCGATTAGGTCTAATGGACGGGGAAGAGAAAATAAGTGTAGGGCATACTGATTATGGACTAACAATACCTGGTGAACACTCTGCTATAACAATAGCGCAACTTACGGGGTTGCTTTTGATGGTATATCCATCTGGTGATTCTATAATAGCTGCAAAAATGCTAAATAAGTGGATTGATGTGGTAAGAGAGCAATATTTTAAAACACATGACTATATTTTTCCTGATGAACCCAAATTATGGAATAATGAAAAAAATTTAAGTCTAAGATAGATATTTGATAGAATAAAAAAGTACAAAAAATTAAAATTATTTTTATTAAAGACTCAGCAAAACACAATATATTGTTTTTTTTATTTGTATACATAAAGTTTTCATTGAAAATTACTACATGTTAAAACTAAAAAATTTTGTACTTTTCCCGAGACAGTGGATAAACCCTTGATACAACTGAGTTTAAGGAGTAATGTAGACTATTTGAAAAATGTACTTTATTTTATTATGTAAAATTGAAAAAGCTAGAATAACGTTCATCGTGGTATCTATATTGTAGTCCATTAGGAGATTTTTTAATGTATATTTTAGAAGAAAGTTTGGTGAAGTTGATGAAGAGCAAAAGTACATTTTTAGGTATAGAAAAACAGACACCGAAGTAAGATGTCTGTTCTCCAATCTATTTTAGATTATTGTTCTTAAAAATACATACTAATTCTTGAAGAATAATCCTTTGTAAGTCTTAGTTTTACTGGGGGTTCGTGGTATAATAGAATTATTACTACAAAAATTAGGAGTTATTAAGATGCTCAACTTATATTGTGATGAGTCTTGTCATTTGGAAAATGATGGTGAGAGTGTAATGTTAATAGGAGGGATTTCTTGTCCAGACTATGTAAGGAATATTGTCTATAAGGAGATAAAAGAAATAAAAAGAAAACACGGTATTTCTTCACGTTCTGAAATAAAGTGGAGGAAAGTTTCAAATTCTAAAATTACCTTTTATGAAGATCTTGTAAATTATTTTTTTGATAATGAGCATCTTAATTTTAGAGTAGTTATAATAGACAAAAATAAATTAAACCATAAGAAATATAATCAAACCCACGATGATTTTTACTATAAGCAGTACTTTTATTTAGTAAGAAAATTTCTCTTTGAGGATGATGTTAACGTTTTTATAGATATAAAAGACACAAATAGTATTTTAAAAGTTAACAAGTTAAAGAATATTCTTGAAAACTGGAAGCAGTCACCCAAACATATCAAAAATATTCAACAAATTCGCTCTCATGAAAACTCAATAATGCAATTAGCTGACCTATTGATAGGGGCAGTAGCTTATAAAAATAGGAGCTTTGAAAGTAGTTTAGCTAGAATCAGGCTAAGTAATTTAATCTCTAATAGAGCTAAGCATGAGTTAACAACGAATACAAAGTATAACGCAATAAAATTCAATATTTTTAAAATGGAGTTAAGTGATGAGCAGTAACGTAACAGATTTTTGTCCTATCCTTCCTCCGAAGATAACACTTGATCAATTTAATGGTGACTATGCTCTTTATGATGATTTTTTATATGAGAATGTATTTTTAGAGCAATTGTTCAACTTCAAGATAACTTTTAGAGGGAAATTTGTCGAGTTAAAGTCGTATCCGTATTTTGAAGGTAAAGAAGATAGTTATTTTCATCTTACCTGTAAAAATTTTGATATAGATTCAGAAGAACGAGAACCTGATTTAAGAAGGAGCGAAAGATTATGTTGGTTAAGACCTGCAATAGAAACGGATCATAACAAGATTTGCAAACAAGATTGTTTCTTAATATATGAACGACCGTATAAAAAATCTAATAGAATATTTTTATTAGATCCAGTAGATCGCTATTTTATTGTACTTGAAGAAAGACCTAGTTACTATTTATTGATAACAGCATTTTACATACACTATGATAATGTACTTCGAAAGAAACTGAAAGAATACGATAAATATAAAACTAACTGAGAAAAACAGAAAACGTCCCTATGATTAGGGACGTAATCGCAATCTCCTTCAACAACTTGGTCGATGAGTTAACTATATTATACCAAAACTATAAAATATTGCAAGTATTTAATTAACAGACAGCAATAATTTCAGAGATATTCTCCCAAATGTCCAAATGGATATCTCTATTCCCGCATGAAATTTATTTACAAAGAGTAACATTATGGACTTACAAGAACTTTACGACAACCTATCAACTGAGTTAAACACTCTTGGTATTCGGTTAGATAAAAATATTTACCAAGGAATGCAAAAAGAATCGCTAAAAGGATTTCTTAGTGACTTTGAGAAGCCGGTGTATTAGGCACACCTTTGAAGTCAACTCAAGGATGTAGAATCTTTGGATAGCTATCAGAGATTGTTAGATGGGACTGATGACCGCCAATCTGATTATGTTAAGCAATCCATTCAGCGCTTTTACACGGAGTTTGTTGAATCAATCAGGGATGAATTATATTAAAGAACACTGATGACAAAAAGTCTGGCAAATTCCTTGTCAGACTTTAACTATATGATTTTAGTAAAGTATATTCTCACTAAAATTCAGGTTTAATAAATTTCCAGTTTTCACTTTGATAGGGTAGACTTTAGGATATTTTTGTTCCAAAAAAAAACTAAAAGTTTATGTACAATTGATTTAACTAGAGCTAAACCATTGATAAAACTGAATTAGAAGAATAAAGTGCACTCATTAAGTAGTGTACTTTATTTTTGTTTTGTACATTTTTTGTTGATGGCTTAATCAATACTACATCTCTATCAGGCAATTCAGACTCCATTTAGTCCTCTAAAACCCATGTTGAGTGTGTATCTTTGCTGGTAAAAGCTTAGAAACCTTGTAGCGAAGTAATAATGAAAAGCCTTTATTATAAAGGTTTTTCATATTCCAATAAAGAACTTGACATTATTAGTTACTTCCACTACAATAGAATTACATACCATTGGTATGATAGAAAGGGACTGGAATGGCAAGAAATAGAAACTCACATGAAACTAGACAAAAAATACTAGAGGTCTCTAAAAATTTATTTTTAGAAAAAGGATTTGATAATACGTCAATACAAGATATCATAGATGGGTTAGGTGGATTAACAAAAGGTGTTATCTATCATCATTTTGAGTCTAAATACGATATACTGCAAACAATCATTAGCGAAAATAATCAAGAAATTTTAAATTATAATTGGAGAGGAAATACTGGGTTAGAAAAGATACAAAATTCTTTGATGGACTCTTTCTCTAATTTTGAACACCAAAGGCTCGTTTACTCTGCCTCAATCATGCTTAGAAGTCCACGTTTGTTAGGAGAGCAGTATCTAGGTCTATTTTCTGATTTTTTACCCGAAATTAGAGAAAAAGTTTACGAAGGAGTTGAAGATGGGTCTATTAAAACAGAATATCCAGAAGAGCTAGCAGATTTAATTGTTTTAACTCTAAATATTTGGATTGGTTTTCAAATTTCCGTTTTTTCATTAGTAGAATTAAAGCGCAAAATGAATTTCATTAAACTTACTTTTGAAGGTCTAGGGGTACAGTTAATTTCTGATGAAATGATGGAGGTGATTTTCAACTTATTTGATCACTTAAAAAAATAGTAAATAAGTAGTCGCATGACATTCTTGTTAATACTAATTTCTATTTATGTATTATCAATTGAATAAACTATATTACATAATTTATAATTTAAAAATAACACACTTAAAGTGTGTTATTAAAAACCCACTATACATACCGTAGGTATGTTTATTTTTCAGTGTAGCCATACCGATAGTATGTATAGTGACATTGTCTGAAGAATAAGTTTATTTTTAAATATTTGTCGAGATTAGTCTGAATAGTTTATTCTTTATTTACGCTTTGGAGGAAAGAATCTATGTTGTCGCTTATTAAAATTGAATTAAATAAAGTTTCTAAATCTAAATTATTTTTAGCCTGGTTGTGTACTATATTTATAGTGTTAGGTATTACAGCAATCATTATTATGGGTTTAGGTACTGACAATAAACTAGGAGAATTCACTGGACAGGATTCTAATGTTATTAGAGTTACTGGTAAATGGGAAGGTTGGGCAATTGTAGCTTCATTGTTTTCATCTTTATTTACAAAAGCAGCATTTTTGATTTTCGAATCTTATTTATTGTCTATGATTATTATTGATGAATTTAAACGAAGAACAATTTTTCAGTTGTTTTCTTATCCTATTTCTAAAATAAAGTTACTATGGGGAAAAATTCTTTCAGTCATTCTAATAGCATTTATTGCACATTTTTCTGCACATTTAGTGATTCAATTATTCATTAGATTCATGGCTGTTGTAACTGAATCTAGTTATATCCCTATAGCTAGTCAATTAATTAACTTAGCTGGAATAACGTTTGCAACAGTACTAATAGGGTTACTACCATTTGTTTTAGGTGTGATTAAGCATTCAACAGCTATAACAATGCTTACAGGGCTTGGTTTAGCAGCATTACTTTCAAATGTAAGTCCAGGAAGTTTATCTAATAATATTGCTGATAACTTATTCTTCTTAATATTTGCTAGTTTCATAAGTTTAACGATTGTTTCATTTTCAATTTATACTATTTCAAGAAAAGATATTAATATCAAGTAGCATAGTTGAGTTTAAACGAAGTCAAGTTATAATTCCTTGATGATTTCTGTAAAAAAAGAGACTGTATAAGTTAGTATTTATGCTCCGGGAAAAAAATCTTGCATTTAAAGCTGGATATAGAAAGAGAGATAGAAATGAGAAATATTGTTGAAATAAAAGAAGTTTTTAAAACTATTGATAAAGAAGAAATTTTAAGTGGTATCAACCTTCAAATTGCTGAAGGAGAAATCTATGGTTTTTTAGGACCGAACGGTGCTGGAAAAACAACGTTAATGAAATGTATGTTAACCTTATCAACAATTACATCAGGTAGTATTGAAATTTTTGGGAAAAATCTACAAGAACACAGAGAAGAAATCCTAAGTCAGATTGGAAGTATTATTGAATCACCAATTTTTTATGATAATTGCACTGCAAAAGAAATTTTGGAAATTCACGCTCAATATATGGGGAAAAATATTATTGAATCAGATATAAAAAAAGCCTTAAGAATGGTCGGCTTAAAAAATACGACTAAAAAAGTAAAAGATTTTTCGTTAGGAATGAGGCAAAGGCTTGGTTTAGCTCGTGCCTTTCTAACAAAACCTAAATTGTTAATTTTAGATGAGCCAATCAATGGTTTAGATCCAATAGGGATTCAAGAAATTCGAAATCTTTTGTTGTCGCTTTCTAAGGAGCATGGAATTACTATTCTAATATCGAGTCATATATTATCGGAAATTTCACAGATAGCAGATAAAATTGGCTTTATCAAAAATGGAGAAATTGTAGAACAGGTTTCTATGAAAGAGATTAGGAGAGAGAATATTGACTTAGAAGAATATTTTATGTCACATTTTCTAAATGAAATTAAGAATTATGAGGTAGATTAAGGATGAAACAATTGATAAAGAACCATCAGAAGGCTTTTTATGCTTTCATGATATTTAATATACTGGTCCCTTTAACTAATATTGCTTTTGCTTATTCTATTAAAGGTATTATTGATAGTGGCATGTCCCAAAATAAAGAAGCCTTAACTCAAGCGGTACTAGTAGGAGCTACTGTTATTTTCATCTATGCAGCACTCAACTTTATATCTCTTCGATTGAGAAATAAACTTGTTAGGCAAATCATGTCAAGATACAAAAACAAGGTGTTCCAATCTATTTTAGATAGGGATTATAGAGACTTTTCTAAAGAAAAATCAGGGAAATTTATTTCCGTATTAACCGAAAATATGAAGAAAATTGAGCAAGATTATCTATACCAGTATTTTAATATTTCAAAAAACCTTTCCTTAATGATTTTTTCACTTCTAACTATGTTTATAGGTAATTGGTTTTTGACCTTATTAGTTATCATTGCTAGCATCATTCCGATGATGATTTCAGGATTTATTGGACAAAAATCAGCCTCTTTACAAAATAGAGCTATGGTTGCCGATCAGAAGTATTTAGCTAAGGTTAAAGATATTTTAGCAGGATTTCTTGTTATTAAAAGTTTTAATGTGAAAGATGCTATCTGTGAGGATTATAGTCATGAAAGTGAAAAATTTGATGAAATAAATTTTATAAAAGGGAAATTTGACGTTTTAACTAATGTTATTTCACAGCTTTCAGGGATGATTGTTTTTTTGGTAGCCTTTGGTGGAGGGATGTATCTCGTATTTAATAGCTCTACCACAATTGGGAGTGTAACAGCTATTGTTCAACTGGTCAATTTTGTAGTAATGCCACTGAATGAAGTTGGAATGGGAATAAGTAAATTTCGTGAAGGTCAGGCAACACTAGATGCATTTGAGGTAAAAGATGTAACTGAGCTTCAGACTGGTGAAACAAAAGAATATTTCGATGATGTTATTTCTTTTTCAAATATAGACTTTTCTTACCCTAATACTAAAGAAAAAATTTTTAACCATTTATCTTTGAAGATTCAAAAAGGAGAAAAAATTGCAATTGTTGGAATGTCAGGGAGTGGGAAATCAACTTTGCTCAATCTATTACTGCGTTTTTACGATGTAACAAGTGGGCACATCTCCATTGATAATATAGATTTGCAAGCTATTTCAGCAGAGAGCCTTTATAACTTAATGACAATTGTTCAACAAGACGTTTATATCTTTGATGATACTTTAAGAGCAAATATTACTCTTAATCAATCCTTCACTGATGAGGAAATAAAGCAAGCTGTACAGCAGTCGGGTTTAGAAAGTTATGTTTTAGAAAATGAATCTGGTCTACAAACTTTATGTGGAGAGAATGGCTCAAATCTATCTGGCGGACAAAAACAAAGAGTTAGTATTGCGCGTGCCTTGATTCGAAAAACACCAATCTTATTATTGGATGAGGCTACTTCATCTTTGGATAATCAAGTAACTACTGAAATTGAAAGTTCAATCTTGGATATTCAAAATTTGACTGCACTTGTAGTAACCCACAAGTTGAATGAGAACATTTTGAAAAAATACGATAGAATTCTCTTTATGAAAGATGGCGTTATTGTTGAAGATGGTTCTTTCAGTGATTTGATGGATAGGAGAGGTGAGTTTTATAAGTTGTTTGAGTTGAGTGTGTAATTCTCTTTCATTTTATAGTATAATTTTATAAAACACTCTATCCTTTTCGTTCTATAATATATAAGCTTGCTAGCACCACATGTTGAGGCGGTAAGTTTGCTAGTCAAGGAGTAAAACGACGAAGATTAGCATTTACTTCCGCCCATGCGATAGCTGTCCGTGATTGACAAGTGCTAGCACGCAGACAGAACGGAGATAGCGAACCGCTGAGTGTGTCGCTCTGCTCGTAAAAGCTTAGAAACCTTTGAACGAAAGGGATAATGAAAGCCTTGATTGCAAGGCTTTTTGCTTTATGGTGGGTAAGTATCAGAGTGAGAAAATTTTTGGAATGAGTAGAAGTGATAGCTAGAAATTATCAGTTTCTATTTCCATTTACCCTGTGGGTACGTGTTTGTTTCCATTGACAAGGAGTTTGTGGGAATAGAAATGTACCCACCTTGTTTGAATCAAGTGAAGTGTAGTTGAAGGAAATCTGTTGAAAGCAATACTTCATTTTACCGAATAAGTAATAATTTAGGCAACTTCAAATCGATTAAAAAAAACTATTTTAAAGGTTAAGAGTAGACAAAAATTGTCCACTCTTTTTTGCAAACTCAATTTATCAATAAATGAAATGAGGGAATGTAAAATGAAATATTTTGAGGTTGAGTTAGAAAATCCTGATGAATTTTTAAAACTACAAACAGAAGATTTTGTGAAAGCTAATCGCTTGCTACTAAGGAAGATAATCCAGAGCGTTACAGTCTATGAAGAAAACTTCGTCATATCCTTTAAATCTGGCATCGAATTGGAAGTATGAGTCTCATTCCATAACTTTTATATTGAACATATCATCTTGTTGTGTTATACTATAAATTGATATAAACAAAGATGTAGGAGGAACCGAAACTATGACAGCCTCAATGCGTTTAAGATAAGCTGGCAATAAAAAAAGCAGAATCTATACCCGATGATAGGCTTTTTTGTTGTGCTTATTTATACGATATTGAGCATTCATTAGTTACGGTGAGGATATTGGTTATTTAACTATACCTTTATTTAACTATGTCTTTAATATGAATGTTTCCAAATTGTATGTATGCAGACCAAAAGCCACATTGTGGGGTTTGGCCTGCATTTTTTATTGCCTAGAATGCTATTCAAAATAGAAATTCAAGCAAAATAATATGCAGGAGATAATATAAATGGAAAAATACAACAATTGGAAACGAAAATTTTATGCAATATGGGCAGGGCAAGCAGTATCATTAATCACTAGTGCCATCCTGCAAATGGCGATTATTTTTTACCTTACAGAAAAAACAGGATCTGCGATGGTCTTGTCTATGGCTTCATTAGTAGGTTTTTTACCCTATGCGATTTTGGGACCTGCCATTGGTGTGCTAGTGGATCGTCATGATAGGAAGAAGATAATGATTGGTGCCGATTTAATTATCGCAGCAGCTGGTGCAGTGCTTGCTATTGTTGCATTCTGTATGGAGCTACCTGTCTGGATGATTATGATAGTATTGTTTATCCGTAGCATTGGAACAGCTTTTCATACCCCAGCACTCAATGCGGTTACACCACTTTTAGTACCAGAAGAACAGCTAACGAAATGCGCAGGCTATAGTCAGTCTTTGCAGTCTATAAGCTATATTGTTAGTCCGGCAGTTGCAGCACTCTTATACTCCGTTTGGGATTTAAATGCTATTATTGCCATCGACGTATTGGGTGCTGTGATTGCATCTATTACGGTAGCAATTGTACGTATACCTAAGCTGGGTAATCAAGTGCAAAGTTTAGAACCAAATTTCATAAGGGAGATGAAAGAAGGAGTTGTGGTTCTGAGACAAAACAAAGGATTGTTTGCCTTATTACTCTTAGGAACACTATATACTTTTGTTTATATGCCAATCAATGCACTATTTCCTTTAATAAGCATGGAACACTTTAATGGAACGCCTGTGCATATTTCTATTACGGAAATTTCCTTTGCATTTGGGATGCTAGCAGGAGGCTTATTATTAGGAAGATTAGGGGGCTTCGAAAAGCATGTATTACTAATAACAAGTTCATTTTTTATAATGGGGACTAGTTTAGCCGTTTCGGGAATACTTCCTCCAAATGGATTTGTAATATTCGTAGTTTGCTGTGCAATAATGGGGCTTTCGGTGCCATTTTATAGCGGTGTGCAAACAGCTCTTTTTCAGGAGAAAATTAAGCCTGAATATTTAGGACGTGTATTTTCTTTGATCGGAAGTATCATGTCACTTGCTATGCCAATTGGGTTAATTCTTTCTGGATTCTTTGCTGATAAAATCGGTGTAAATCATTGGTTTTTACTATCAGGTATTTTAATTATTGGCATTGCTATAGTTTGCCAAATGATAACTGAGGTTAGAAAATTAGATTTAAAATAAACAATATTGGAGGAATATTTATGTATCTTATTTTCATGTAACTCTTCCTGCTAAAATCGCAGGGTTTTCCCTGCATACAAGCAAATGAAAGCATGCGATTATAGACAGGAGGAAATGTTATGGAATTAATATTAAAAGCAAAAGACATTCGTGTGGAATTCAAAGGACGCGATGTTTTAGATATAAATGAATTAGAAGTATATGATTATGACCGTATTGGTTTAGTAGGAGCAAATGGTGCTGGAAAAAGCACTTTACTCAGGGTACTTTTAGGAGAATTAACTCCCCCAGGATGTAAAATGAATCGTCTGGGTGAACTTGCCTATATTCCCCAGTTGGACGAAGTAACTCTGCAGGAGGAAAAAGATTTTGCACTTGTAGGCAAGCTAGGTGTTGAGCAATTAAATATACAGACTATGAGCGGTGGTGAAGAAACAAGGCTTAAAATAGCACAGGCCTTATCGGCACAGGTTCATGGTATTTTAGCGGATGAACCTACGAGCCATTTAGACCGTGAAGGAATTGATTTTCTAATAGGACAGCTAAAATATTTTACAGGTGCACTGTTAGTTATTAGCCATGACCGCTATTTTCTTGATGAAATAGTAGATAAAATATGGGAACTGAAAGATGGCAAAATCACTGAGTATTGGGGAAACTATTCTGATTATCTTCGTCAGAAAGAGGAAGAACGTAAGAGCCAAGCTGCAGAATACGAACAATTTATTGCGGAACGTGCCCGATTGGAAAGGGCTGCGGAGGAAAAGCGAAAACAGGCTCGTAAAATAGAACAGAAGGCAAAAGGTTCTTCAAAGAAAAAAAGTACTGAAGACGGAGGGCGTTTAGCTCATCAAAAATCAATAGGAAGTAAGGAAAAAAAGATGTATAATGCTGCTAAAACCCTAGAGCACAGGATTGCGGCCTTAGGAAAAGTAGAAGCTCCGGAAGGCATTCGCAGAATTCGTTTCAGGCAAAGTAAAGCATTGGAGCTCCATAATCCATACCCTATAGTCGGTGCAGAAATTAATAAAGTATTTGGGGATAAGGCTCTGTTTGAAAATGCATCTTTTCAAATTCCGTTAGGAGCAAAAGTGGCGTTAACTGGTGGTAATGGAATCGGAAAAACAACTTTAATCCAAATGATCTTAAACCATGAAGAAGGAATTTCTATTTCGCCTAAGGCAAAAATAGGTTACTTTGCACAGAATGGTTACAAGTACAACAGTAATCAGAATGTTATGGAGTTTATGCAGAAGGATTGTGACTACAATATATCAGAAATTCGTTCAGTGCTAGCATCTATGGGGTTCAAACAGAACGATATTGGAAAAAGTTTATCTGTTTTAAGCGGTGGAGAAATTATAAAATTGTTGCTTGCTAAAATGCTCATGGGTAGATATAACATCCTAATAATGGATGAACCCAGTAACTTCCTTGACATACCAAGTTTAGAGGCTTTGGAAATACTAATGAAGGAGTACACCGGAACTATCGTGTTTATCACCCACGATAAACGATTACTCGAAAATGTAGCAGATGTAGTTTATGAAATTAGAGATAAGAAAATAAATCTGAAACATTAAATTTAAGGTAGTCGCTGGTCAGTATAGTCTGTTCTGGTTGGCGACTCCATTGTTAAAGAGTATAAAGACTTTAGATTTTATGAATATTAAAAATAGGAACAGTCAATTGAACTGCTCCTATTTTTCTGCTAAATATATTGTAGTTTTCTTATATGTATAATGATAGATTAGCGGATTCTCATCTACGGTACTTACTTCAAATATGAAGAAGTGATCGCGGTTATCTCTGGACTTTTCCTTATTGAGGACAAAGTAATTCTTACGTGAAGTCGCCATTGTTTTTAGGATATCATCAGTTAGGAAGGTCAATGGAATATTCATGTTAGAGTAGCGGTAGAAGTCACGTTCAAAATCTTGGTAGCTCTCGCTATAATAGTCCATTTGTAGGTGATTACGCTGAAACTCAAGCTGATTCATAGAGCACCTCCTCGACAAGTTCAATACTAATAATGTCTTTTAATTTCAAATTGATGTGACCTGTTGTAGTTTTTATCAAAATGAAATCTTTGGTCAGACTTGGTATTGTTCCAGTGTAGGAAACACGCTTGTTTTTTTCAATCACTTGAATGCGTGTGCGTAGCTGCCCGGCGTATACTTGACTGAGGAGTAATAATTTCTTCTCTAGTGATAAGTCAGACATGTACGTTACTTTGTTTGTATCATCAGAGAGTGCTGATGCATGTTCAGATAGGAAAAAGCCCATCCATTTTTGCATCTTTGTATCCTGGTACTCTCTTGCTGATTGAAATGGTAAATATGAACGGTCAATCATATCAAATCCTTTCTATGCAGAGGCAAGGGTATTTTTATCAAATTGAATCGTAAAACCTTGAATTCCCCCACCTGTGTAACATTCTTTAAAGCGATTGATTACCTCAGTATAGATTATCACAGATGAGCTTGTTGGCTTAATGCTAAATGTAAATTCCAATGGTAATCGGTTTTCAGATTTAGCATGTACTAGTCGTATCGATATTTCAGTTGTTTTGAGTTTTCTCTGACGAAGTTTTGAAGTTGCTGTTTCAACGATTCCATGTAAAAATCTTTCAAGCATTTCAATATCATTACATCCTTTGCTACGGATTTCTGAAAATTGTACTGTATTTTTTTCTTGTTTCATTTTAATCCCTCCAATCCACCCGCGGAATGACCACCGATAAGTTTACTGCGTTCAATATTTCTGGAACCTTCAGTTAGGACGGTTCCTTTTTGTATGGCTAAAAAACCAAACTGTTCTCTGACAACATCAATAGCTGTCTGAAGTCTATTATCTTTTTCAATTTGTTCTACATCATCAAAGAGTGATAGTAGAGTATAGCTTTCATCTACGAAGCCACTATAAGATACACCAATTTGTCTCACTGCACCAGAGGTGTATTTTTTCGGAATAATACAAGTACATGACTCACCATTGTTTTGGGGAGATTTGCGGGTTCAATTTTATTCTGAGCATTTATAGATTTTTTCATCTCAGTCCTAGAATAGCCAATATGAATAGAAACGACAGTAGTCAATACTAGGGCTACTGTTCCGTTCCACAGTATCATTTAAAAATCATTTTCACACCCTTTCGTCTATTAGTATAGAAGAAAGCTCTCAGCACATGAGGAGAAATCATGAGGGATATTCTCAGTTGAATAAGTAAGAGTATAATCTACATCTCCAAAGTAGGAGTGGCCAGTTCCAGCAGAAAGACCTTCATAGGTTTTATAACTGAATAGATCGACTACTTTGTTGTCGAATTTTTCCTGTTCTTCAAGTAATCCTGAGGAATAGACGACAACTTTAAAATCAAATAAGCTAAAAACGCTCTAAAATCATTAAATTGATATAAAAATGTTTTTTATTGTCAAAATATACAATTAAAAAAATTTCCAGTTTTTTTAAAATCACTATCTCAGATGACAATTTAATCAAAATATGATATAATACAGAAAAAGTAAAAATAACAAAAGTAACTTACAAAAGTAAAAGAAAAAAAGTAAATAGATAGCCACGGCGGATATTCCTTTCATTGTTTAGAAGGAGTTGCTGTGGTTATCGTTGTTGCTGAGCTAATTAATTGCTCTTATTACTTAGATGAAGTTACTTTTGTTATTGAATTAATTCAAATAATAATAACGATCAATGAAAGTACTCATCGATATTCCCTTTATGCAGTTTAGAGCACAAAGGAAAATGGTACTGATTTGATCGTTTTTTTGTGTATTGACATCCTAAAACCCAGTCAGAACCTTCAGTCATATTAAACAAGGAGATAACATGAGATTTGTTGTATATAAACATTCACTAGTTTTAGGTGATAACAACATCGTGACAAAGCAATTTATCGTTCTGAAGCACGATGACGGCAACTTACAATTTACTGATTTTCATCGTTATGTTAAATCTACTTCAAGAATCAAGTCTATTTCAGATGATGGGAATAAACGCTTTTCTTACGTTGTTAAGTTTCTAAATTTTATATTTGGTACTTCTGGACTTAAAAGTATAGATCAACTTACACTTGAAATGGTTAGAGAATTTTTTACGCTTTATGGATTATCTCAGTTACCAGGAGATAGAGAAAAAAGAAAGAAAAGCACCGTTGAAAAATGCGTAAATGCAGTTCTTGACTTCTTAACTCTTTATTTAAGTGAGCGAGAGGGAAAGGCTAAGTTAAAAGCAGAAGAATTGTATTCTACGACAACTTTTACGAATAGTAGAGGACGGGTTATAAAGCGTAAAGAACCAAATTTTGAAATATACGTAAATGATAGCAACACTGAGAAAGCTATTTTTCGTGATATGCCAAATAGTGCTTTTGAGATGTTATTTTCTCACATAGCACACTATCATAAAGATCTACTCATGGTTGTGGCCTTGGGAGCCTTTGTTGGCTTAAGACCATCAGAAGCATGCAATGTAAGACGTGAAGATAGTCCTCTAGGGCCAGGTATTTTGTTTCACCAAAGTGATGGGCAAGTATTTAAGATTGAGATCGATCTACGAAAAGAAATACCTCTCCGAAGCGATTTAAAGCCAACTGGACGGATTAAAAAGGAAAGACTTCAAGCAGTACCTTATATCTTTCTGGAGGTCTTTTTAGACACTTATAATGACTATATGACTTATCTGGAAGGTAAGAAGTATGAGAAGGATTATGGACCTTTAAATCTTAACAGACGAGGAAAAGCATTATCATACGATGTATACTATCAACGATTTCGTAAGATTATTCGCGACGAAATGATCCCAATCTTCTTAAAATCTGATGATGCAGAGGTTGTCTTTTTTGGGCAGCTTTTGCAGGAGCATAATATTTCCCCACATATTTTCAGACACTGGTACACGACACAGTTAGTATTATCTGGGGTTTCTGAAATAAGTGAGCTTATGTCAGCAAGAGGTGATAAATCGCCTGAGAGTGCTTGGGTTTATCTACAAAACAAAGGAGAAATCGCAAAACAATATGGTCAAGTTAATAATGGTGTTTTTGACTATATGAATTGGCGAGCAAATGAACTTTTTGGTGATAAGTTAGAAAGGTAATGTATGACTTATTCAATTAAATCTTTGATCGAAAATCTGTTAAGTGAACTCGGAAAAAACGATATACAGTATAAAGGCAAAATTAGTAAGTTTTTAGTTGATAACAATTGGTTTAATATTGAGATTGATTTGGATAACTATTCTATCTCAGATAAAGATGCTCAATTATTAATAGAAAAAATAACCAATTATCTTCTTGGGCCAACTGGTTTAGCAGGAATTCAGCCTATATTTAAACAAAAATTCCCATTAACTTACAAATATTTTCAGCAATACTCAGAAGATAGCAACTTATCTAAGGAAAACATGTTTTATGTTCAAGATTTTCTTGCTTTTTATCTTAAAAGAGATTTATTTCTCTGTAATGATAATGAGATTGAATTGTTGGTTGAAGAAGCAGTATATGCACTTGAAAAGCAAAAAGGCGAAGTTTTTATTGATTTTTTAAAGTGGTTAATGAATAAAATGAGATGTAACTATCACAAAAGATATGAATTTACACCTCGATACACATTAGAACAGGAGACTAACGCTTATGAGTTAGACGAATATTTAGAATTACTGTATTTTCTTTTTAATGACAATTACATTAGAAAAGAAGATATGCTTTATAAAGCAGCAATCTCAAAAGACTACGCAGATACCTGGCTATTTCTAGCACTTCATTTTATATGTGCGCTACGTGGAACAGATTTAGAACAACTTGGACATCCACAACTTCCTAGAACACCGAAAGAAGTTCTAAAATCAGTTAGAAGTGGTAATTGGAGTAGCAGTGAGGCAAGAAGAACTCTTTTAAGTATTACAACTCGTTTAACTTATTTAAATATTACTCCAAACAAAACAAAGCGAACTAAAAATATTAGTCAGATTAAATTTCAGGTCCCTGAGAGTTGTCAGGTATTGATTGGAACGTTGTTGGCTATCTGTGAAGCTCATTATCAGTTGAATAAAGATAATAATGATGAACCTTTAATTCGACAAATAAAAGAATATAAACGAATTAATCGATATATGGGGAAAGAAATTGGAGACTTATTTCTTGAAAGGAATTTTAGTTCTAGATCTGCAAATAAATCCTATCTTCAAACTGTTGCCATGTTAGCAGATGATGTTTTGCAAGAAAAATCTGAGTTAAATATTAAAGGCTATTTTTTAGCCGCATTAGCCCGTAGCCATAAAGGTTCATTCGATGAATTTGCACAAACTACAACAACGTACCTAAAAGATGCCCAACTAAGCCAGCTTAAACCAGAAATGGTTGCGAGAGAACTATTTGAACGAGGTGTTTTATCTATGATTCCATCAATGATCCTGACGATTGTAACTAGAGGAAAGTATAAAGAATTAAGTCCTAGTCAACAGACTCAGATGATTAAACAGTTAGATTTGACACCAAATGAGATTGAAAAAACATTGGCTTTAAGCATTCAGGCAGAAGTGAAATCGCAAAAGGCATTAAAGATTTTGGTAGAAGAAGAAGCAGAGCCTAATCAACTTCTTACTATTTGTCATCGTATAGGAAACGGTGAAGCCTTCTCAAAACAAGGTGAAAGCATGTGTCTTTTATCTGCGCTTGGAAAGATTTGTCCATATGACGATAGGCAACATTGCATCGGTTGTCATTATGAATTACAAACGAAATCTACTTTATTGTTATTAGTAGGAGAATTCAATCGTTTGAACAAACAATACTCTAGAGTTCGAACTGATTTAGAAAAAGGTAAAATTCGGAGTATTTTAGAAGAACAAATAAAACCTTGTTTAACTGAAATGTTGCAAGCTTTATGCGAGCAATATGGAGATGACGTGTTACATGATTACGAAGAAATAATAAAGGAGTTAATAAATTGAACAATCAAGCTAAACTTTTTAAAATTGAAAATTATTTTGAAACTTTTGACCGTGATTGTGTTCTGCGAGCAAAAGAAGTTTTCGATGACTATTTTGATAAAGGAATTATTCTAAGTTACGATTTTGATCATAAGAAATGGGAAACTACAAATGAATATGCCAATATTAGCCTGTTTTTTAACATTTCTGAATTTCAATATAGGAGATTTTATCAATCATTTTTTCAGTTGTCTTATAAGGAATTTATCAATTACTTAAAAAGTTTTATTGTTTTCTCAATGAAACAACATGTTTTAAAAACTTTACAGCTATTTCTAATGGATATTAAACAAATTATTAAAAATACAACCAAAGATACGTTTTTAGATTTAGAAAATATTTCTGTAAAATTTCCTGGTTTATGTATTGACTTTTTCTCAAATCTTCCCTGTTCAGATGATAGTCAACTAAATCAACTATTGGAGCAATTAGATAATAAATTAACTATCAACCTTCAAAAAAAGCAGAGGTCAAAACAGCAAAGACAATTAGCGCAATTTCAATCCTATTTTACTTTTAATGACATTTTAAATGATTATTGGTCTCAAACATTATCTAAGAAAGAACGTCTATTTTATTATCCATTGTATCTCTGGTGGCAGATTACAGCAATTTTACCTTTAAGGCCAAGAGAATTTCTTTTAATACAAAGAAACTGTTTAACCGAGAAAGATGGAAAATATTTTCTTACATTAAGGAGAAATATAATCAAAGGAAGGGATCGACTTGTTGCACATAAAATTTCTGAAGATTATACTTTGAATACTTATGAAATTACTAATTCATTAGCTTCTGAAATAAAGACTTACCTCAAACTTACGGAAAATAATAATTCTACTAAATTAGATACATTATTTGTGACTGATCCTCATTATAACCGTTGGGGTCGTCGAACAGGTGTTAATAACCGATTTTTAACTTACACTAATCTCAATACTATTTTGAGGTATTTTTTTAATGAGATTATTTCTCAAAAATACGGTTATCAAGTTAATTATTTTAGTTTTCCAGCTAGATTAGATGAAAACGAGATTAATTTGATTCATATTGGGGATACGAGACACATTGCAATGATCAATTTAATTGCAGAAGGGGCTAGTCCTGTTACAGCTATGCTTTTAGCTGGTCATGAAGATGTGACAACTTCATCTCACTATTTTTCAAATTTAAGCCAATTTATTGAATGTCGTAGTTATCAAATGTATCGTAAACTAACGAGTAAGAATACGAATTACACCATAAGTAAGAGACAGCCATTTTATACAGCACAAGGACAATACATCACTTTAGAAAATAAAGGACGGTGTTACTCACCCCGCTTTGCGAAAGGTGATTATTCAGATTGTCTGAAAGTTATTAGTGAGCATGCAGAACTAGGTGCTTGTACGAGCTGCCCTTTTTACCGTAAAGCAGGTAAAGATTATTTTTCAATGGATAAAACATTTAAAAAGTCAGTTGATGAAAAAGCTATGGTTGTAGATGAAGCGATTAGAAAAGTTAGGCAAGGGAAAGGTCATATTGAAGATATTGGAGAAGCTTTGTTGAAATTAAAAACAGTTAGCAATACCTATCAAGATTACTTAAATGCTAAACAACTATCTTTAGAGGAGAATAAGTCTAATGGCTAGAAAGAAATCAATTTCTGATGATGAATTGATTCATTTGTTTGAACAGTATTTAATTTCCCAGTGTTCCTGTGATTTAAGCTTGGTAAAAATCCCTCGGTTTGGTGACTATGTTAGGAATAATGGCTATCAAAATGTTGCGGATACAACCATTAGACGTAATAAAAGATTCAGGGATTTTTTAAAAGAAAGTGAAATTAAATACCAAGATGAAAATTATGAAGCTGTAATTACTTATAAGACCATAGATCCTGACAATTTTATGGCAAAAAATCGTGCTCCAGGTGCTATGAAAAGAGCATTGGTGGAAATTAGCCAATACTACAAGAAAATAGCAAACATTGCGGCCAGCTATAAACAAGAAGCAGATAAGTTACGTAGTTTAAATTCTGAACTACAGTCAACTAATGAAGATTTAAAACAGAAGCTACAAAGAGAAAATGAGTTAAGTGATGAGAATCAAAAACTATTACAAATAATCAAAACAAGTGTCTATCCAGAAATTGCGAATGAGCTTTTAAAAGAAGAAGGATTGTTAAAATATTCTCAAAAGGTTATCAGTGAGGATTTCCTAGCAGACAATATCATCACCGCTGATTCAGAAATAGATTTTCATTCTGGTGGTCTTATTGAACAAGAAAATCCTCAAAAATCAACTAAAGTGGTTTCTATTAAAAACTTACTAGACAGCAAAACTAATTATAAATGAGGAAAGAAATGAACAAGAAAGTTAAAGATAATCCAGCTATTTACATGTACTGGGATCAAAAACGAAATGTTCTTGACCCCAAAAAATTATCGTCAAATAGTTTAAAATATGCCTATTGGTCTTGCCCTTATTGTCAACACCATTGGGAAGCGAAAATCATTGATGTGCAGCTTGACAGTTATGAATATCTTAGGTGTTGCCCCCATTGTGGATTAGGTGAACGTTCCATTGATGAAAATGAGAGCGTCCTTCAGGTTTATCCCGATTTCAGAAATTATATAAACTACAGCATTGAGCGAGATGAAGAATTAGATGAGAAACTTCTTACCTTGCCGTTCAATAGTAAAAGAAAATTCAATTTTAAATGTCCGACGTGTCAATTAAGTTGGAAAGATTCTGCGACAAATAAGAGGTTATTTCAACTAACAAGTGGGGATTTATTTCATTTTGGCTGCAATGAAACTTCCTATCATTGCGATTACAAATCAATTTATCCAAATTTAGCTAAAATCTATAGCGAACATTTAAACAAATTTAAATTTAACGAACTGAAGCTGAGTTACAATATAACAGTACCTATCCATTGGGAATGTGATAAGTGTCATTGCAAATTTGAATTATCTATTGATAGATTATTGAACCGAATTAAAAGAAGTGGTCATTACTGTTTGGAGTGTCATTCTTCATTTGAAGAGTTATTGGATAAAGATTTTGATGTTTCTCCTCTATCTTTTTTAAATTCTTCCATGCTCAAGGAGTGGTCTAAAAGGAACAATAATACACCTAATCAAGTTGATGTATTATCTAATGTTCATGTGTTATGGGAATGTACGAATTGTCACGGAGAGTATTCATGCTCACTATTTGAAAAAACAGATAGGTCTTGTCCATTTTGTTCAAATAGAGAAAAACTTCAGGATTTTAATACACTAAATGAAACACATCCCTATTTGAGGGAATTTTGGGACCTCAGTAATGAAAGGGATTTTTCCGAATATTGGTTTAAGTCAAATAATGTAGTTAGTTGGGTTTGTCCTTGTTGTAAAATCAACTTTCAATGTAGCCCAGCCGAAATGATCAGTCGAACCGATTTAGAAAATCAAAACTTTCAAACATGTCCCAATCAATGTGACTGGAGGACTGAGGTATTTAAAAATAATATTTTCCTTAAAGAACCAAAACTCATCAAAGAATGGAGCGATAAAAATAAAATTCCTATTCATTTATCTCAGACAACAATAGAAACGAAAAAATATTGGTGGGATTGTTCAAAGTGTCATGGGACATATTTATGTTCTATCCCAATTCGAAGAGAAGTTTCTCAGTGTTGTCCTTTCTGTAACAACGATAAGCCTCTGAATGGGTATAATACATTTGATTATTTGTACCCTGAACTAGCAAAATTGTGGGCACCAAATAATAAAGTCTCAATAGATAGTTTTGTTCCATTATTAACTGAAAAAAGGTTTTATTTATGGCGCTGCAAAGAATGTAACTTCGAATTTCATGAGCGCTTCAGCATTATATTAAATAAGTATTTAAATTCCGAGACAAAAGATCTTAAAGAAATGTGTCCATTTTGTGCAGAATTAAAAGAAAGACAAGATAATATCTCATTTGAAGATTTGATGAACGAGTGGGACTATCTTAACAATCTTATTCTAGGGGATCCAGAAAGAATCCCAAATAATACGCAATTAAGATTTTGGTGGATTTGTAAGAATAATCCAGAGCATCGTTATAGAATGGCTATTGTAGATAAGATTGCAAATGTAAAACGATCTATCGAGCCATGCATATTTTGTAAAGGGCGTAGACGAAAAAGAGAACATTTTGTTCCTTATAGGAAAATTTAAAAAACAGGTTCAAATTTGAACTTGTTTTTTATCATAGATTTTTATAAAGTACATTATTTTAAAAGATTGTATTTTTAGTTTTCAAGTAGATAGTGTACAGAATTTTAGTATGCGAAAGATTTAGTTTTCACGGGAATAAAGTACATTATTTCGAGAAAAATTTTTTCCAGTTAAACTTTGTATATCCCCTATAACATCTTTCCGAAAAACTATAATTTTCTTGAAAAATACATCTAGCTATGCTATACTACTAGTATAGAAAGATTTGGAGAAAAACATGAAACGCGAGATCTTATTAGAACGTATCGATAAACTCAAACAGGTCATGCCTTGGTACGTTTTAGAATATTACCAATCAAAACTGGCCGTTCCATATAGTTTTACGACCTTATACGAATACTTAAAGGAATACGATCGATTTTTCACCTGGGTCTTGGAATCTGGTATATCAGATGCTGACACCATGGCCAATATTCCCTTAGACGTTCTGGAGCACATGACCAAGAAAGACATGGAGTCCTTTATTCTTTACTTACGTGAACGTCCTCTGCTCAATGCCAATACGACGAAAAATGGGGTTTCTCAAACAACCATTAACCGTACCCTTTCTGCACTATCTAGTCTCTATAAGTATTTGACCGAGGAAGTTGAAAATGAGCAAGGGGAACCTTATTTCTATCGTAATGTCATGAAGAAGGTTGCGACCAAGAAAAAGAAAGAAACCTTGGCTGCGCGAGCTGAAAATATCAAGCAAAAGCTCTTTTTAGGGGATGAAACAGAAGCGTTTTTGAATTATATAGATGAGGAATACCCTCAAACACTCTCAAATCGCGCCTTATCTTCCTTTAATAAGAATAAAGAGCGAGATTTAGCCATTATTGCACTGCTTCTTGCCTCTGGTGTCCGTCTCTCTGAAGCGGTTAACCTGGATCTTCGAGACCTCAATCTTAAAATGATGGTGATTGACGTTACTCGTAAGGGTGGAAAACGCGACTCAGTCAATGTGGCTGCCTTTGCTAAGCCTTATCTGGAGCAATATCTTGCTATTCGAGACAAACGCTATAAGTCAGAGAAGACCGATACAGCCCTCTTTCTGACCTTGTATAGAGGTGTTCCAAACCGGATTGATGCCTCTAGTGTTGAAAAGATAGTCGCAAAGTATTCAGAAGATTTCAAAGTCCGCGTGACGCCCCACAAACTACGCCATACTCTTGCAACCCGTCTTTATGATGCAACCAAATCCCAAGTTTTGGTCAGCCACCAGCTGGGACATGCTAGCACACAGGTAACGGACTTGTATACGCATATCGTTAATGACGAACAGAAAAATGCCTTGGATAGTTTATAAGATACATAATATAAATTATGTAATATTTTTTCAAAAAGAGCGATAGATTTTTAATTATCTAACGCTCTTTTTGTTATTATAAAAATTCAATCCAATAATTTCTGTGCGGTTCAATAATAACTGGCTTTCCTATAAATGATTTTAGATAGGCTAAGTTGGCTGGACTAACTGGTCTTTTTTCACCATTGAACTTCTCTGCGCTATCTTTTGTTAGAAAGCATTTAACAGCTTCATAAGGAGTACCGTCACTAGCTGTACGATCGATACCCATATAAGCAATTTCATCACCTTTCTGTGGGTTATCAGTCAGAAGTTTACCAATAAAGTAGACCGTTTTATCTTTCATTAATTCATAAGCCTTACTATTTTCAAGACGGTTATTAGCTGCAGCGTACATAATGCAAAAACTATCAACAATGTCTTTTAGAGGCATTAACGCTTCTTTGCTTACGATGATTTCCTCAGGAGCAAGACCACCAATAATCAATGCTTTAAAATGTGCTTGCTGAATAACATTATCTAAAGCCATTCCTAATGGTAGTTGGACAGCTTGATAACCTAATGGCTCTAACTCTTGTTTTTTCTTATCGAAATTCTCTTGTGTGATACTAATGTTTAAATCATAAGGATTTGTAGTTTCTTGATTCTTAAAAAATGCTACCACAATACGATCTAACTGTTCAAATAGACCGAGATTTTCAATTGGAACCTCTATCATTTTTAATTTTTCCTTCCTTATTTAAAAAATCAACTACATTATACTCTCATCATGGATGATTATCAAGTTTAAAAAAAGAAATCCATATTACATGGATCTCTTTTGATTTTATTCTACAACTGCTTCAGTGATTTCTTCTGCAGTGATTCCTGCGAAGTAACGACCTAGGTTAAGGGTTTGAAGGGCTTTAAGAACATCTTCGCGTTCGTACTTAACACCACGAAGGACATCTTCTACAGCTGCTACGTCTTCGATACCAAAGAAGTCCCCGTAAATCTTGATGTCTTGGATTTTGGATTCAATAACATTAGCAAAGATTTCAACCTTACCGCTTGGGAATTTAGTTCCACGACGGACATTATACTCTGGTGATTTACCATAGTTCCAATCCCAGGTACCGAACTTGGTTTCCTTGATATGGTTGATTTCAGCCAATTCTTCATCTGAGAATTGATACTCAGTCATCTCAGGGTATTCTTTTTTCATGTATTCCAAGAGTAAATCACGGAATTCTTCAACAGTGATCTTTTCTGGCAACTCATCGATAATATTCGTTACACGAGCACGGACTGATTTAACCCCTTTTGATTCAAACTTAACTTTAGAGACTTTAAGTGCGTTAGCTAGGACTGACAAATCTACGTCAAAGAGAAGACAACCATGGTGCATGATACGGCCATTGATATAGGCTTGTGCATTTCCACAGAATTTCTTACCGTCGATTTCTAAGTCGTTACGGCCTGTAAATTCAGCTTTAACACCAAGTTCAGCCAAGGTATTGATAACTGGAGTAGAGAAGCTCTTGAAGTCAAAGGCCTTGTTTTCATCTTCTTTTGAAATGATGGTATAGTTAAGGTTGTTCAAATCATGGTAAACAGCACCACCACCACTGATCCGACGGACTACTTCAATTCCATTTTCACGAACATAGTCACGGTTAATTTCTTCGATGGTATTTTGGTGACGACCTACAATGATAGATGGTTTGTTGATCCAAAGAAGGAAGATTTGATCTTCATCAAGAAGATGCTTAAAAGCGTATTCCTCTAAAGCAATATTAAAGGCAGTGTCGTTTGAATGATTGATAATGTATTTCATAAGATACCTTCTAATACGATAGAGACTGGAAAATAATTCCAGTCTAGTCTATCTATTTTTATTTTTTCTTAGGTGAATGGATAGCCATTCCAAGAACATCAGCAAATGCTTCGTACATAACTTCAGAGTATGTTGGGTGTCCGTGGATTGTCTTAAGCATTTCTTCTACAGTGATTTCCATTTCGATGATGCTTGACGCTTCATTGATCAATTCAGCTGCTGCTGGACCAATGATATGAACACCAAGGATTTCACCGTATTTCTTGTCTGCAATGACTTTAACAAATCCTTGAGCTGCATCAGATGCAATGGCACGTCCGTTTGCGGCAAAGTTGAATTTACCGATTTGGACATCATATTTCTCACGGGCTTGTTCTTCAGTCAAACCAACTGCTGCTACTTCTGGAAGTGTGTAAATAGCTGCAGGAGTCAAGTTCAATTTAGCAACATGGTGATTTCCTTTAAGGGCATTTTCAGCCGCTACTTCACCCATACGGAAGGCAGCGTGGGCCAACATTTTAGTACCGTTGATATCACCTGGTGCATAAATACCAGGAACAGAAGTTTCCATGTATTCATTAACTTTGATACGACCACGTTCTAATTCAAATTCAACATCACCTATACCCTCAAGGTCTGGAACACGACCGATTGAAAGAAGGGCTTTATTTGCGATGATATCATCTTTTCCTTCAACCTTGATACGAAGTTTGCCATCTTCTTCAATGATTTCTTGAAGTTTAGTACCTGTCAAGATAGTCATACCTTTACGTTCAAGAATCAAGCGAAGGTTCTTAGATACTTCTGCATCCATAGCTGGAACGATACGATCCATCATTTCGATAACAGTAACTTTTGAACCAAATGTCATGAAGGCTTGGCCAAGCTCGATACCGACAACTCCACCACCAATGATCACAATGCTTTCTGGAACTTCGTTCATTTCAAGGATGTCGTCACTCGTCATCACAAGTGGAGATTCCATACCAGGAACGTTAATTTTACTTACTTTTGAACCACCAGCAAGGATAATCTTCTTAGTTTCAAGCAATTCAGAACCATTTACCAAGACATTCTTATCTTTTGTGATTGTACCGATACCTTTATGTACAGTAACTCCGTAGCTACGAAGAAGTCCTGCAACTCCACCTACAAGAGTATTGACAACTTTAGATTTAGTTTCTAGAAGTTTGTCCATGTCAACAGTGAAGTTAGGATTTTCAATCACAATACCACGATTTGCTGCATGACCGATATTTTCGATAATTTCAGCATTGTGAAGGTAAGTCTTAGTTGGGATACATCCGCGGTTCAAGCAAGTTCCACCAAGTTCAGATTTTTCAACAAGGGCAACCTTACCACCCAATTGAGCTGCCTTGATAGCAGAAACATAACCAGCAGGTCCACCACCAATAACAACGATATCATAAGCATCATCGCTCTTACCGTCATCATTTGAAGCACTTGCTGCAGGTGCTGGGCTAGCTTCTGGTGCAACTGCTCCAGCTGTTGGGATATTTTCCCCTTCTTCACCAAGATAACCGATAACTTCAGTAACCGGAACCGTTTCACCATCACCTTTAAGGATAGCGATCAAGTAACCGTCTTCTTCTGCTTCCAATTCCATGCTGACTTTGTCAGTCATGATTTCCAAAAGGATTTCTCCTTCTTTTACAAATTCCCCGACTTTTTTATTCCATTGGACGATTTGTCCTTCTGTCATATCGACGCCGGCTTTGGGCATAATTACTTCTAAGGCCATATCTTTCTTCCTTTATCTATATTTCTAAAACAAATATTTTAAACCAACATTGAGATTGGGTTTTCAATTGAAGCTTTTAAGTCTTTCATAAACTTAGCACCAGCCATACCATCTACGACACGGTGGTCAATTGTTAAACCAAGACTCATAATTGGACGAATCACGATTTCACCATTCACTACAACCGGTTTTTCAACTGTTGAGCTAACACCAAGAATTGCTGAGTTCGGTTGATTGATGATAGGACCAAATGATTGAACACCAAACATACCTAAGTTACTGATGGTGAAGGTTGAATTTTGCAATTCGCTAGGAGCTAGTTTACCATCTAAGGTACGTCCAATAACGTCCTTAAATGCAACTACCAACTCAGACAAGCTTAATTTTTCAGCGTTATAGACAACTGGAGTCATAAGACCGTTATCCATACCAACCGCCATCGCAAGATTTACATAGTTGTGAGTGATAATTGTCTTACCATCTTCTGTCAATGAAGCGTTGATGTATGGATGTTTCATAAGAGTCTTAACAACAGCAAGAGAAAGCAAGTCTGTTACAGTGGTTTTCTTACCAGTTGCTTCCATAATTGGATCAAGAACTTTCTTACGAAGGGCAAGCATTTCAGACATATCTACATCGTAGTTAAGCGTAAAGGTTGGTGCAGTCAAGTATGACTCAACCATACGTTGCGCAATAACCTTACGCATAGGAGTCATCGGAATGCGTTCGATTTCTCCATAAGGTGTTACGTTGTCTGGAATTTCTTCCACTTTCTCAATTTGAGCAGGCGATTTGATAGTGTCATTTTCGATATTTTCAGGAAGATAGGCCAAAACGTCCTTCTTCATGATTTTACCACGATGACCAGTACCTTGGATTTCTTGCCAAGCAATATTATGCTCTAATGCAATTCGTTTTGCGAGTGGTGAAATGCGAACCACGTTAGTGTCTTTATATGTTTCCACGTCTTCTTTGTGGACACGACCGTTTGCGCCTGAGCCAGAAATATCGTAGAGATTAATTCCTAAATCATCCGCTAATTTTCTAGCTGCAGGAGTCGCTCTTAGCTTATCATCAGCCATGACCTCTCCTATTCTATACTAAGATATTAAGGACGAAGAGGGCAATGAAAAAATAGGAGATTGACGATGTGTTCGATGAACACAAGGAAATCTATCTTTTTTTCACAGACCTCCGTCCGAATTCAATTACATGATACTAAGGGCATTAAAAGTCAAAGTGAAAATAGAAAACTTGACGAAGAAACTTTAGTTTCTATGAAAGTTTATTTTTTTCACACAGACTTTAGCCCGTGCTCTAATCTAAGATATCAAGTTCGTAGAGAACTTTGCATCTATAGATACAAAGCTTCTCGTCTGATTAATTTGTTCACATAATTTATTTTATGTATCATTGTTTGTTGTATGTTTTACGGATTGCATCTTTGATGCTTTCAACTGTTGGAATCATTGCATTTTCAAGATTTTGTGCGTAAGGCATCGGCACATCTTCCCCTGCACAACGGCGAATAGGTGCATCTAAATAATCGAATGCTTCTGACTCAGAGATAATTGCTGAGATTTCACCGATGAAACCACTTGTCTTGTGGGCATCGTTGACAAGAACTACTTTTCCAGTCTTCTTAACTGAGTTAATGATGATTTCTTTATCAAGTGGAACCAAGGTGCGTGGGTCTACTACTTCTACTGAGATGCCTTCTTCAGCCAATTCTTCAGCTACTTGCATGACACGACGAAGCATTTTACCGTATGTTACTACAGTTACATCAGTTCCTTCGCGTTTGATTTCTCCAACACCAAGAGGGATAGTATAGTCTGGATCAACAGGAACTTCACCTTTTTGGTTAAATTCTGATTTATATTCAAGAATGATAACAGGGTTGTTGTCTCGGATTGAAGACTTAAGAAGTCCCTTCATATCAGCTGGTGTACCTGGAGCTACAACCTTCAATCCTGGGATGTGAGTGAACCATGATTCCAATGATTGTGAATGTTGTGCTGCAGAACCTACTCCGTTACCAGCAGCACAGCGGATTGTCATTGGTACTTGTCCTTTTCCACCAAACATGTAACGAGTTTTAGCTGCTTGGTTGACGATATTATCCATGGCAATAACAGAAAAATCCATGAAAGTCATGTCAACGATTGGACGAAGTCCAGTCATAGCAGCACCTGCTGCTGCACCAGAAATAGCTGCTTCGGAAATCGGACAGTCACGTACACGTTCTGGCCCAAACTCCTCTAACATACCTACAGAAGTTCCGAAGTCTCCACCAAAAACTCCGACATCTTCACCCATCAAAAGCACATTTTCATCACGACGCATTTCCTCAGACATTGCAAGGATAATGGTATCGCGGAAAGACATTAATTTTGTTTCCATATTTCTCTACTTCTCCTTAGTCTGCGTAAATATCTTCAAATGCTGATTCAAGCGGAGGGAATGGACTTTCTTCAGCAAATTTAACAGATGCTTCCACTGCTTCCTTAACTTGCGCTTGAATTTCTTCGAGTTCTTCTGCACTAGCAATATTATTTTCAACAAGGTACTTACGAAGATTTTCAATTGGATCTTTTTGTTTCCACTCTTCTACTTCTTCGCGTGTACGATATTTACCTGGGTCTGAAGATGAGTGACCAAGCCAGCGGTAGGTTACACTTTCAATCAAGACAGGACCTTTACCAGAGCGGACATGATCGACTGCTTTCTTAAATCCTTCGTAGACATCGATAACATTGTTTCCATCAGGGATAAACATACCAGGAATACCGTATGCAGCGCTACGTTCATGGATATGTTGAACATTTGTCATTTTCTTAATATCTGCTGAAATTCCGTATCCGTTATTGATGCAGTAGAAAATAACAGGAAGATTCCAGATTGAAGCCATATTCACCGCTTCGTGGAATACACCTTCGTTTGTTGCACCATCACCGAAGAAGCAGACGACAATCTTACCGGTATTTTTCATTTGTTGAGTGAGGGCAGCACCTACTGCAATTCCCATACCACCACCTACAATACCATTAGCACCAAGGTTACCAGCGTCAAGGTCGGCGATATGCATTGACCCACCTTTACCTTTACAAGTTCCAGTGTATTTACCTAGGATTTCAGCCATCATTCCATTGAGGTCGATACCTTTGGCAATGGCTTGACCGTGACCACGGTGATTCGAGGTAATCAAGTCGTCTTCGTTTAAAGCCAACATAGCCCCAACGTTTGCCGCTTCCTCACCAACAGAGAAGTGCGTCATTCCTGGCACTTTCCCTTTTTTTACCAATTGAGCAATCTTCAAATCCATACGACGGATTTCTTCCATCTTACGGAACATCTCAAGTAGAAGATTTTTATCTAGAGTTGACATAATTTTGCCTTTCTAAGTTTAAATTCTTGTAATTCTATTTTACTTTATTAGTACATCAGAGTCAAAAAAAATGTCTATATTTTTCACAATATAAAAAAAGAAAAGTCAATAAAATCAAGACTTTTCTATACATAGAATAAATATTTCACAAACTAATTTGTTTAAGTATTATTTCATTTTATTTATAATAACTTGTAAACGCCACTGATAGAGGAGACCACTGACTACTAAACTTATAATGAGACCGATCCAATATGAATAAGGTCCTAAACTTGTCGTATAATCCAAGAGCAATCCAAGAGGAATAGCTACGCCCCAGTATCCAATGAGGCCAAGATAAAAGGGTATAACCGTGTCCTTGTAACCTCGCAAAATGCCTTGTAAGGGTGCTGCAAATGTATCAGCTAACTGGAAAAACAAGCTATAGGTCATAAAACTAGCAGTTAAGTGAATGAAATCGGAATCGTATCCATATAGTCTGGCAACATTTTCTCGAAAAATATACAAAAAACTGAGAGTTAACATTGCGAACACCATAGCGGATAGTCGACCAATTTTAATAAATTTCTTAGCATCTTCTAAACGCTTTGCACCTACTTCATAAGAAACAACTATAGCCATAGTCGTTGAAATACTCATAGGAACAGCATACATAAGTGACGAAAAATTCATAGCTGATTGATGACTAGCAATGATCAATGATGAGAATTTTGCCATAATCAATCCAACTGCTGAAAAAATAGCAACCTCTGCAAATACTGTTCCGCCAATGGGTAATCCTAATCTGATTGCTTCTTTTATCTGATTCTTGTCTAAAGGTAAACGATTCTCTAAATGAAATTCTTTTAGTTTTTCTTGTTTAAGAAGGACTAGTATAGAAATTAGTAACAAAGCCCAATAAGCCAAGGAAGTCCCAAGTCCAGCTCCAGCTCCTCCTAACTCAGGAAAGCCAAGAGCCCCGTAAATCAAGAGATAGTTGAAAATACTGTTTAAAGGTAATAAAAGGAGCATCAAATACATGGATAGCTTGGTTAATCCCAGTGCATCCAGTAATGAACGAATAACGCTAAAGAGTAAGAGAGGAATAATTCCAATAGCTAAAAGCCATAGGTAACGAATTGCTATATCTGCTACTGCTGCTTCTAGCCCCATGTTGTTTAGAATAAGTGGCGCCACAAAGAAAACTAAAACAAATAGAAAGATGGATAAACCAAGCGAAAGATAAAGAAATTGATAGAAGTCAGAAGCTACTTTCTTCTGTTTTCCTCGACCCAAATGATGTCCAATGATAGGAACTAGAGCTGAAACAATACCAGTTAAGAAGGTAAAAAATGGATTCCACAAACTAGTAGCCATTGTTATTCCAGCCAAATCAATAGTATTGTACTGGCCAGTCATGGTCGTATCTACAAAGGAAGCAGAGTAATTTGCTAATTGATAAATCAAAATAGGAAAGAAAATCTTGAGAAACAAGACAAACTTATCTTTAGATTGATGTGTTGGGTACATACAGACCCTCTCTAAATTTTGTTTTTATAGAGCAGTTTTTCACCTAGTTTTTGTAAACAATTTGTCCACTACAGATAGTAAATTTTACCTGCCCTTTTAATTGCTCACCGATAAATGGTGAATTAGATGCTTTTGATGCGAAATGTGTGTCTACGATTCGGTCCGCCTTATCATCAAAAATGGTAATATCAGCTGGACCATTTTCAGCCAAATAACCTGCTTCAAGTTTATACAATTTGGCTGGATTTACTGTCATTTTTTCAAGCAATTGCATCAAACTTAACTCACCAGTTTCAACCAAATAAGTTAAACCTAGTGACAAGGAAGTTTCCAATCCAGTCATACCTGATGGTGCCTTGGTAATATCTTCGACATTCTTTTCATCAGCGTGGTGTGGCGCGTGGTCAGTTGCAATTACAGAAATGACTCCAGATTTAAGCCCTTCAATAACTGCACGACGGTCAGACTCCAGACGAAGAGGTGGATTCATCTTAGCGTTACTTCCTTTAGTCAAGAGAAGCGCTTCAGTCTTAGAGAAATGTTGCGGTGCTACTTCTGCAGTTACGTTTGCTCCCAAGCCTTGAGCGAACTCCACAACTTTGACACTTTCTTCTTTTGACAAATGCTGGATATGAACGTGAGCCTTAGTCGCATAGGCAATCATGACATCTCGAGCAATCATCGCATACTCTGCGACACCAGTCGCTCCGCAAATATGGAAGTGCTCTTTAGCAATGTTTTCATTAAAACCTAGCGTACCATTCAATCCAGGATCCTCTTCGTGAAGACTGATAAAGGTATTCAACTTTTTAGCCGCTTCCATGGCTTCCTTGACAACTTTGCTACTTTCGAGAGGAATCCCATCATCAGAAAATCCAACAGCACCTGCTTCTAAAAGTGCTTTAAAATCAGTTAAATCTTGTCCATTAAAGTTTTTGGTAATCGTTGCTACAGATTTAACGTTAATCTTTTCCTTGGCCGCAGACTGAAGAACTTCCTCTAACGTCTCAACATCTGAGATGGTTGGATTGGTATTCGCCATCATAACAACCGTCGTAAAGCCACCCGCAGCAGCTGCTAGTGCACCTGTATGAATATCTTCTTTATGAGTCTGACCAGGTTCACGGAAATGAACATGGATATCCACCAAACCGGGTGCAACTACAAGACCAGTTGCATCAATAACCTCTGCATCTTTTTCACTAATTTGTGGTGCAATTTTGACAATTTTACTGTCTTCAACCAAGATATCACACACTTGATCCAAACCAGACTTAGGATCCATTACTCGACCATTTTTAATTAGTAACATCTGCTTTCTCCTTTATTCGTAGAAATCCACTTGGGTATCCAATAACTTATCACCATCATAAACAAACTTTGCTGAAAAGAAGGGCTTATCTTCTAAAAGCCACTCGACAAAGGTATGGTCCCCTTCCCAGGTCGGCTTGCTGAGAACTTCATCATAAGGAACCCATTCCAGAGTTCCCTCATCGCACTCTATCAATTCACCCTCAAACTCAGTTACTTTAAAAACATAAGTATACCAGTCCAAGTCTGGTGTAAATTCAGGGAAAGTAATAATACCTTTGAGTACAGGCTTTGCTTTTAACCCCGTTTCTTCGAAAATCTCACGGGTCGCACACTCTTGAGGAGTTTCACCCTTTTCAAGTTTACCTCCTACTCCTATCCACTTCCCTTCATGGACATCATTGGGCTTTTTATTTCGATAAAGCATCAGATATTCTTTTCCATTATCAATGTAACAAATCGTCGCTAACTGAGGCATAATATCTCCTTATCTAAGCCAATCAATTGGCTCTTGTCCAGTTTTTTCTAAGAATGAATTGGCTTTGGAAAATGGTTTTGAACCCCAAAATCCTCTGTAAACAGATAAAGGACTAGGGTGAGCAGATTCTAAAATTAAATGTTGAGGGTTGGTTACCAGCGCTTTTTTCCTGCGAGCATAAGAACCCCACAGTACAAAGACTATTGGTCTATCCAAATTATTGACAACCTTTATAACAGCATCCGTAAAAGGTTCCCAAATTTGACCAGCGTGCCCATTTGCTTGACCAGCTGGAACTGTTAGACAAGCATTGAGAAGCAAAACACCTTGCTGAGCCCATGAAGTCAAATCATGGGACTTTTTAATACCAATATCATCAGAAAGTTCTTTCAAGATATTTTGCAAGGAAGGAGGAGCTGGAATACTATCTGGAACAGAAAAACTCAACCCCTGAGCCTGACCAGGCCCGTGATAAGGATCCTGCCCCAGAATCACCACTTTAACCTCTTCTAGAGGAGTTGTCAAAAGAGCCTGAAAAACCTTTTCTCTAGGTGGATAAACAATTCCTTGTGAGTAGACATTCTCCATAAATTGATTGATTTTCCCAAAATAACCTTCAGGTAATTGCTCCTTAATCAAAGCATGCCAAGATGAGTGTTGCATCTTTCTCCCCTTTATCGTATCCATCTAAAAGCACGTCTTAATTCATCCGTACCATTTTTAAAAAAGCATAATCCATGTGCAAGTATAATCTTATCCGGTTTCCAGTTTAGCATACGGAAAAAAGACATTTTTGCTTCCCCTTGTCTTCCTAAAAAAGTCATCCGATAATCAATAGGAGTTTGACCATCAGGGGCTGTTACACGAGCTAAACGATAGAATCTTCTTCGGATTGGACTAGCTATCTTTTCCGGTTCAAAATTCTCTATAAGGTCTGTTACTATGAGTGTTTTAGTTGATTTATGAAAAAAGACCACCTCTTCGATGACAGAACTTCCCTTAAAAATAAGTTGATCAATCTCATCAGACCATAGGTCGGGAGCCATATCTGTTAAAGGAGCATCAAATTCTACCTTGACATTCTGACTTTTCGCTCTCTCTTCAACTCCTGGACTAGACCATGCTTGCGCATGAGGATATCTTTTTCTCCAATCTGCAATATAGGCGTAGTGAATCTTATTTGGTGAAATCAGGTAAGCGACTTTGCCCAAAGCGTCTAGTTCAGTAAATAGTCCCTTATTTGGCGCAATCGGAGAGTGAATCCAAAGTTTGCCATCATTTAACTTAACCACCGTCATACGTGTCTGAAAAGGAAGCTTGAAGATCTTCATATCCATTTGAATCAAATCACCATCTACTATCCAGATATTTTGATCAACTTCCTTTAGTGTATACAATGGTTCATAAAGAGAAAGTTCTGGCCTTGACATCGTTAACTACTCCTTCCTTAATACTGCCTCTATTATAGCAAAAAGTGGCTATCTAAACCACTTTTTACAGTTTATCTAAGATTTCTAGCAAAGCCTGATAAGAGTCGACTTCATAAGTTGGCTGGGCTTGGGTCTTGTTTTCAAGATGATGAGGATTGTACCAGATAGTATCGATGCCAGCATTATTCCCCCCTGAATATCAGCTGATAAGGAGTCGCCAATCATAAGGGCATGATCTTTATCAAAGTTAGGGATTCGAGCTCCAATTTTCTCATAAAATGCTGCATCTGGTTTTTGGGTATGGAGTTGCTCAGAAATGAAGATTTCCTTGAAATAGGGTGCAATACCAGATTGTTCCAAACGGCCTGTCTGAATAAAGGTAATTCCATTTGTCGCAGCATAGAGTTCAAATCCCTGATGTATCAATTTTTTTAATAAATCTTCCACACCTGGGAAAATCTGTCCCTGTTTAGACAGGAAAAACTGGTAACGCTCTGCTAAGTAGGCACCATCTTTTTCAATGCCAAAATGAGCAAACAATTTTGCAAAACGTGTATTGACTAGTTCTTGTTTTGTAATCTTTTTCAGCTCCAAATCCTTCCAAAGTGTTTTGTTCATTGGCACATAATAATCCTTGTATGCTTGGATATCCTCAACTCCTTCTTCTTTTAGGAGGTGCGATAATGCTACATCCTCAGCAGCATCAAAATCAAGTAAAGTATGATCGAGGTCGAAGAGTAAAAATTTATAAATCATCAATTCATTGTCCTGTATTCAGTATTCTTTATATAATATACTTCAAAGTATAGCACAAACAGATAGAATAATAAATTCTCACACGATTGATTTTCAAATAAGTAATTTTAAAAATATAATAAAATTTAATATAAAATTTCTAGTATTCAAAAATAGATAATTCTTAGATTTTTGTAAACTGTTGAAATGATTTTTATTATCATTAGATAAAACACTAAAAAGTTTAAACGTGATAAAACAAAGAATGTAAGCGGTTTTTATATTGTTTTAATTCTTAAGAGACAGATAATTTATAAGTTTTTGTGATTTTTTTAATTTATAGCAAATTCTGCATATATATTATTGATGTACACATTATAATGTGATATAATTCACCTATAGGATAGTTTTAGTAATAGACTAGGAGGAGGCCAGCAATAAGGGTGTCTATAAAATCATCCTATATAAAAAAATTGATTCAGGGAATATTACTTAAAGTATAATTTTTTTGTATCTTAAGAACACCAATCTAACAAAAGGAAGGAAAATAATGAAGAACAAAAAGAAATTGGGAATCTTTTCTTTTATTATTTGCTTATTGACAACTGTCTTTGTATTTAGTTTGAATAAAACATTTGCTGAAACTCCTGAGATTTCAGTAAATGGAAAATTTGTAGATGCAATTACAGATGTCAAAGTTGTAAATAATGAAGGTGGAGATCTAACTTGGGATTTAGCGCAATGGGCTACATTCCGTATCAATGCAAAATTTGATTTATCTGGAAAAAATGTCAAAGCAGGGGATACTACTGTTATGACTGTACCAGACGCTTTGGTGGTTACTTCACAATCATTCGAAATTAAAGATATCAATACAAATGAGATTATCGCGCACGCTAAAGTAAGTGCGGATAACAAGTCCATTTCTTTAACTTATACGGATTATGTTGAAAAACATAACGATACAAATGGCTCTTTCTTCTTCTATGCTCGTGTCGATTTCAAAAAACATCCTCAACAAGGAGAAATTCCAATTGAGATTACGATAAACAAAGAATCAAAACCTGCTGGGAAGATTACATTTAAAGGTATCGGTGATGGTGATCCAAAAGTTTTAACAAAGACTAGTTGGGTTAATGAAGGTGATAAAAGAGAGGTCCAATACACTATTTCAGTCAATCGTACAAAAGAGAATATTAAAGGTGTAACGATTGAGGACCACTTGCAATTTACAAACGCTAGCTATGTAAAAGATAGTATTAAAGTTATCAAAGGTAAATTCTCTTTCGAAACTGGTGAATGGGTATTCTCTGACCGTGTTGATGTTACAGATCAACATAAAGTGACAGTCGCTGAAGATGGACAATCTTTCGTAGTTGAGTTAGGAGATATTACTGAAGCGGACCAATATCGTATTTCTTATAACGTTCGTCTAAATTATGACCCTGTTGATGGTGAGTTATTGAAAAATGAAGCAACTCTTAAAGGTGTTGGTATTGAAAGTACGAGCGTAATTAATGGTGCTGCAGTTCAAATTGCTGGTGGTGCTGGTCTTGGTTATGTTTACTCAATCAATATCCATAAAGTAGATGAGGCGAATCAACCACTTAAGGGTGCTAAATTTAAAGTAGTTCGTCAAGCTAACAATCAAGTGATCGGTGAATACGAAACTGATGAAAATGGTAATATTGCTGTTAACAAACTGTTGAAAGATAAATATATTATCACCGAGGTTGAAGCACCATCAGGCTATGTCATCAAAGTTGCGGATACAGAAGTTAACGTTGACGATTTTGGAGCTGATCATTCAGTAACTAAAACAATTGTGAATCCAAAAGAAGAAACAACAACGACAACTACTACTACGACCACAACAACGACTACAACAACTGAAGAGCCTACAACTACTTCAACTACAACAACAGAAGAGTCTACAACTACTTCAACTACAACAACTGAAGAGTCTACAACTACTTCAACAACCACAACTGAAGAGTCTACAACTACTTCAACTACAACTGAAGAGCCTACAACTACTTCAAGCACAACAACTACAACCGAAGAGCCTAAGACTACTTCAACCACAACAACTACAACTGAAGAGCCTAAGACTACTTCAAGCACAACAACTACTACAACCACTGGTGAAGAACCTAAATCTACAGTAACAACAACAAACGACAAACCAGGACTTCCTAATACTGGTGAAGGCAAAGGAACGTTAGTTACTATCATTGGTTTTGTAACTCTCATTTCATCAATCGGTGCCATTGCATTCTTACGTAAAAATGAAAAAGAATAAGGTTAAAGATTGATTAACTATATAAAGGACTATTTCAAAAATAGTCCTTTTTCATTTCCTCGACGAATGAATCATTGCTTACAAACATTGTTCAAAGTAAATGTTTAAATTTTTTCAGAGAATTTAATATAATTTTATAATTAGAACAGTTAAATACTTGAAGTTTTATTTATTTGTGATATAATTCACCTTATAGGATATTTTTTTGATAATTGACTAGTAGGAGGTGCATTTTTAGTAGTGTTGTCTTGAAAAAGTAACCTATATAATTATGCATATATTTGTAAGTTTTGGTTTTAACATCCAAATAAGTGTAAAAATTTGGAGACAAATAGGAGAAGGAAATGAAAAAAAATAATCTAAGTAGACTTGCAAAAGTCTTCTTTCTTGTATTTTTACCCTTATTGTTCATAGTATTTTCGCAGTCTGATGTGGTAAAAGCTGGAGATGTCAGTAATAATATTAGCTCACTGACTGTTTCATCAAATGAAATCACAGATGGTGGACAAACAACTGTTAAGTTTACATTTGACGAGCACGCACAAAAAATCCAACCAGGTGATACATTAAAAGTTAATTGGACTAGTTCTGGTACAGTCTATGGGGTAGGTTTTAAAAAGACTATTCCTCTAAACATCGACGGAACTTACGTTGGAGACATGGTCATTACTGATGGCTCTGCTACTGTTACTTTTAACGAAGCTATCAAAAACCTTCAAAACATCCGTGGTTGGGGTGAATTTGAGATTGAAGTTCATAATAATACAGCAACTGATAAAGAACATGTTGGTAAATTTACTATCATCAGTGGAGATAAGACAGTTGATTTAAGCGTTAAGAAAATGGCTACCGGCGTAAACAACGCTCCATTCTATCTCAAAGCAGGTGATATGCACGCTGATGATCCTGAGCATATTCTTTGGACTCTAACCATTAATGCTATGAACTTAGAGGTTGATGGTGACGTTCGTGTGGAAGACGAAGTGCAAGGCGGACACAAACTTGTGACAGATAGCTTCAGTATTACAACGACTGGAAATAAACCTGGTTACTTTGCCGGCGATACAGCGATTGAAGATTTCAAAACTGCTTTCCCAGGCTCAACATTTACCGTAGACGCTTCTGGAAAAATCACTGTTACAATTCCAAAAGACTTGATCAACAAGACTGGCGTTCTTATTTTCTATCGTACAAAAGTAGAAAACGAAAACCAAAAAGACTTCAAGAACAACACAAAAGTTTGGTACCAAGTCAAAGGTGAAACTGCGGTTGTGGCCAAAGAAGTAAACGCATCTGTGGCAAACATCAATGCAAACGGTGGTGTGGATGGCGATCAAACTTCAACTACCACAACCACAACTACAACAACTACAACTACGACTACAACTGAAGAGCCTACAACTACTTCAACAACCACAACAACAGAAGAGCCAACGACTACTTCAACAACTACAACAACAACTGAAGAGCCTACAACTAC
>NZ_KV841553.1:92967-192441 GCF_001839505.1 Streptococcus sp. HMSC34B10
ACTACTTCAACTACAACAACAACTGAAGAGCCTAAGACTACTTCAACTACAACAACAACTGAAGAGTCTACAACTACTTCAACTACAACAACGACAGAAGCGCCTACGACAACCACAACTACAACAGAAGCTCCTACTACAACCACAACAACAACGTCTACTACTACAGAAGCACCGACTACTACAACGACAACGGAAGCTCCTGCAACAACTACAACGACAACGGAAGCTCCTACAGAAGCACCTACTACTACAACAATTACAACTGAAGTTACAACTCCTCCATCATCAACTGAAAATACAACAACGGATGATAAACCAGGACTTCCAGATACTGGTGAAGGTAAAGGAACTTTGGTTACAATTATTGGTTTTGTGATTTTAATTGCTTCAATTGTACTATTAGTGATTTTACATAAATCAAAAAAAGATTAAAGCAAAATAATGTATAAAAAGGATTTACTTTAAGAGAGTAAATCCTTTTTTAAAGCTATTCTTTTAACATTTCTAATTAAAAAAATCGATAACTATAAAAAGTTATCGATTTTAAAGTACTTTAGTCTTTTTCACCAAGTTTACTGTTGATAGTCATCATAATACTTGCTATCTTTTCACCCCAGTATGGATCTGAAGCGTAAAGAACGTTCATACCAGATGATTTATTCCCAAGATAGGTTCTTCCATAGCCAATATAATTATCTCGAATCCACTTAGCTGCCCCTAAAATTCCCTTATCGACATCGTCGAAACTCTTTGCTGAATCATATGGGGTTGTATCATAGGCAGCAATACCAAAGAAATTATTTTTATCCTTGGCTATCTGACTACGTCCCCATGCACTTTCTAGAGCACTATGAGCCATTAGGTAGAGTGCATTTATCTGATAGAGATCTTCTGCTTCTTTAAAAATAGCACCCTTACCAGCTAGACGACTTCCTTGAATATTCATTAACGAATATACTTTATCTAATTCCTCAGCTGAATAATTAGTGGGTTTTCTTAAGTCTCTAAATAGAAAAGGATTTTCAAGTGTAAAGTCTTCAAAGTTAATACCATCAGCTGAATAATATTTTTTACCGATTTCCATTGATGAATTATACGGAGCAACACGAATACTTGTAGATGGTGACAACTCGTGATAGAGATATTTACCATCTGTCACATAATGAGGAATAAAGTCGCTATCAGAGCTGACGGCAACTAAATCACTTTTGTTCATATAACCTGAAAGACCTGAAATTTTAACTGGTAGGCGACCATCGATTTCTTCGGATCCGTCAATTGATACTATACTTCCTTGAGAAATATAACTGAGTTTTTCACCAGAAGCATTATATACATTGGCTGTTATTGGTTTTACTTTATAGTAGGCTGATGAATCGGAAATCCATTTTCCATTACTTAGGAAAGAATATTCTTTTCCGTTAATGGTATAGGTACCTGTTACATAAACCCCATCTTCTTTGAGGTAATACCAAGCATTATAGTGCGGATCGAAAATCCATTCATTCTTAGCCATGTATCCATATGATTTAAGATAATAGGAGCCTTGCCACTGATTTTCAGCATAAGAGCCATCAGATTTCAAATAGAACCAACTATTATACTTTTTATCAAAGAACCATTCGCTTTGAGCCATGGCGCCACTATCTTTTAAGTAGTATTTATCCTTCCATTGACTACTCAACATGACCCCATCTTTGTCAAATACATACCAAGAGCCGTTGATTTTTTCCCATTTATTACGGGTGACTTTCCCAGAATCAGAAGCATAATACCATTTCTCGTTTATTTTAGCCCAATCCTTCTCAGCCATGGCCCCGCTAGTTTTAAGAAGGTAGTCATTATAAATAGTCTCATTTAACATGCTCCCATTTTCATCAAAACGATACCAGGAACCGTTAATCTTTTCCCATTTATTACGAATAATTTTCCCAGAATCAGAAGCATAATACCACTTCTCATCCATTTTAACCCATCCTTTTTCATGCATAGCACCGCTACTTTGAAGCAGGTAGTCATTATGAATGGCTTTACTTAACATAGCACCAGTATCGTCGAAATAATACCAGGAACCGTTAATTCTTTCCCATTGATTGCGGATCATTTTTCCGGAATCAGAAGCATAATACCACTTCTCACCAATCTTTAACCATGAATCCTCAACCACAGCTCCACTTTTATTTAAGAGGTAGCCATCATAGATAGTATCACTGAACATCACACCGTTCTTGTTAAAATAGTACCAGTGGCCAGCTATTTTTTTCCAATTTGTGATTGCCTTGTTATTTTCATAATAGCGCCATTGGTCGTTTTCTTTTTGCCAACCTTCTTTGTTAACTTCTTCAACATTTGCTTTAGTTGAAGCTTTTTCTTTGTTCTCAGACGACTCTTTCTTTGATCCGTCTTGAGAAGATTCTTTTTCTGTTTTATTTAAACCTTCGTTAGCACTTTGGTTAGGATCTTTATCGCGACTGCTTGATTGCTTTTGTTCTTCTTTTCCAACGCTATTAGATACAGTTTGTTCTGAAGTTTGAGTTCTATTTGTAGCCTTGTTTTCCTCAGCAAATGCCGGTGATTTTGCTATCCCAGCCATAGAGAGAGCAATTGTACTTGCCAGCAATATTTTTTTCATGACCAATTCCTTTCAAATCCTAAACTTTTATTTAATTTTTCCCTAAATTATGTCTAAATAGGTATTTATCTTTTATATTATACAATATAATTTTAAATATAAAAGCACTATCTCAAGAAGAAAGAAAGATGTAATATTTTTAAAACATTTCAGAAATAAAAGTTCAAAAAAGTAGTCAAACAGAGACTGAATGACTACTTTTTATACCATGTTGCTAATTTAAACTAAGTTAACTTCTTGTTGACGGTCTTAGGAAAATGGAAAGAATAGCGAGTATCGTAAATCCTATTCCCACATACCAGTAAGGCTGATTCAAAGTTGTAGAACGGCCGGATAAATTGACAATTCCTCGGAATAGTGTCCCTGTTGTAATAATAGCTACTGCCGAATTCCATAAATTAAGGCTTAATCTTGAAAAATACGCAAAGGCTTTGAGCAAGATTGCTAGTATTATCCCACCTACCAAAGGTACGGCGAACAAGTAATGCATATGAACTGATGTCTCTCCAAAACTAAATGCTTCATAAATTCTGGAAAAAGCAAAGAAGAAAATCGTAATTAGTGTATAAGAGATGACAGTTTTTTTAAAACGTTTTTTGTTAGGATTAATAACCGATGTATACAATATCACTCACCGCCCTTTCTGAAATTTTATTTCCTCCAGTCGTTGGTTTATTGATAACCTGACTGTTAAAGTAAAGCGTAGATGATCCACCACCATCAAGGTTATAGGCGGTTTTTACACCGTATGATTTCATGACTTCAGCCATTTGGTACAGGGATAGGCCTTTGCTTTCAGATGTCCGTCCGTCAGAAACTACGATAATATAGTGGTTTGCATCAATAATTCCAATAGCAGTACGAGGATTCGAAGCCATAGCTTGGCCAACTTCTTCATTTGTTCCTACTGCAATCTCACCATTTTCAACCAAGGCTGGTCCAAAAGCTAAGAGATTGACAACACCATCTTTAACTAGTTGGTCAGCTGAAATTTGATCTTCGTAGATAATCTTGAAGCTACCATCTTTATAGATAGCTAAATCACCATTGCTTGAATCTTCTCGTACAGTATCACGATAGACGACACCATTACGGATAACATAACCAGTTGAGTTTGCACCGTAGTAATCTCCGTTAACCGCTAAAATAGCATTGTTGTTTTTAGCTGTTTCAGAAGTTTTTGCAGTTACGTTGGTCCCAAACGCATTTTGAGCGAAGGCTGTTTTTAGATAATATGATGAGCTTACTGTAACATCTGCAACGTAGACTTGCGTACTATTAACTGTCGATTCAGACAAATTGATGGAGATATTATCATCCTTATAACTTGAGTCTGTTACTGTTGCTGTTTTTGCTGCTTGATTTGCCGTCGCAGTATTTGGACTAGTGCTAGTTGTTGCTACTGTCGAAATAGTCTCAGCAAGAACAAAAGTCTTCAACATGGAATAAGTAAAAGAACCTGTTAGTAATAGGCCAAAAACTGAGGCGTAAGCATAGTATTTTTTCAGAAATTTCATCATACGATTTCAGCCCTTTCCTTAAAAATAAATTTCTTCTGTACCAACCATGAAACTGCAAAGAGAAGAATTCCTACGATAATCTTAGAAATTAGGAGACTAATTCCAAATACAGTAAAGAATAGACGAATAAGCAGAGTATCTAAAACAAAGAGTCCGACTGCTAGACCAAAGTATTCCATTCCTGTCTTAGCAAGACTATCTTCATTTTTAAAGACAAGTTTCTTATTTGTAGAGTAGTTAAAAACGGAGCTTGTCACACGAGCTAGTCCGTTAGATAGGAAAATCCGGAAATTTGTTGGCACTGTTGGTAAAAACAAGATTGCTAGGGCGTAAACGACATAGTCTACAACAAAGCTACTGAGAGATGATAAGGCAAATTTGAAAATATTTTTATAAATCATAAGCCCATCTTGAATAGGACGGAAGTGTGAAGCCTCATTATCATTAATATAGACAGTTTCAATGGGAACTTCTAAAATTTGATATTCTTTAGTAGCTTCAAGTAGCATATTCATTTCATATTCATAACGTTGTCCTTCGATTTCTAGCATAAAAGGAATAAGATTTGTTGTAAAGGATCGAAGTCCTGTCTGAGTATCTGCTACTTCTATCCCAGTTTGAATCTTAAAAAGTTCTTTTGTTAAGCTATTTCCGAAACGGCTACGAAGGGGAACTTTACCTGTGAATGCACGCACACCCAAGATTAGCTTGTTAGGATTTTCAGAAGCTTTGTTAGCCGCACGGAAAATATCCCAGATTTTGTGTTGCCCATCCGCATCTGCTGTTACGACAGTTCCATAAATGTTTTGCTCTCGGATATAAGAAAAGGCTGTTTTAAGTGCTTGCCCTTTACCTCGATTCACTTGGTGACGGAGCACCGTAGCATATTGTTCTGCTTTATCAAAGATATTTTGACACTTTGATGAACTACCGTCGTCGATAACTAGAATACGAAAATCACTCTTTTCGTGAATTTTTTCGATGAGTGTGATCAGTTTATTATCAGGTTGATAAGCTGGAATTACTATATAGTTCATACCGGCACTCCTTTCTTAGTGATAGTATAACTATACAGAACATCGCTTAAAGATACCTTATATCAGTTTTCTTTAAGAAAAAGTTTAAGAAACTTTAAGCTTATTATTTGATTTCTTTGATATGAGATTTCAAAAGAAATTTTAAAATTAATTATAAATATACAAAAAAGAAATAGAGAAAATTATTTTTTCGTAAAAAAGCCATCCCATCTGGGATGACTACATCAATATTCGTTAGCATTTAAACATTATTTTTCACTTTTTCTTTTTTTAAGAAGAGAAAATCCAAAAATACCCACTAAAGATCCTAAGAAACTAAAGAATGGAGTGTTTGAATTCCCTGTATTAGGTAATTGTCCTTGTTCTGGAGACACTTCTGATTGATTCGCTAAATCCTGATCCAGTTGAGGTTTTGAAATTTCTTTATGATTGGAAGATTGTTCTTCAATCGAATTTACTTTTATATCTTCCTTTTGACTTGATTGAACTGGTTTTTGAGCTGGAATAACTGGTGGGATAAACGTTGGGGCTGGAGTTACTGTGCTAGGTTCTTCCTTCACATATTCATAAACAACTTGAGTTGTTCCTTCTTTCATCAAACCGTGTTCAGGTGCAGATGTTGTTGAAACACCAACTAGATGATATGTTTGACCATTAAAAATAATAAACTCTGGACGTTCCTTATTATTTTTTGAAATATCATATGTTTTAAGAGCTCCATCCATTCCATAAATAGATGTTAGAGGAGTATCTGTATAAGTAGATTTTATCGATTGACTAGAATCTTTGATAACATAATCAACAAGAACATTTCCTTGATAAAACGCAGATACATCTTGGTCAGCCATATCTTCAAACTCTGAAGCATAATAAGAAACAACTGGATTATATTTTAAATTAAATGTTTTTACATAATTGAAGAAAGTTTCTGGATTGATATTGATATCATGTGGTATCCTGGTCCAATCACCATTATTCGGTGTGATATAAGTACTAGGGTTTGAGACTGACTTAATCAAATGACCGTTTTGTACATAACTATCGTCTATTAAGGAAGGATTTTCTAAACCACCATATGAGAATTCTCCGTTTTCATTATTAACACCTACTTGGTGATTCTTATAGTCTTGGAGGTTTTGAGAGCCTTCTTCGTAGGAACCACCACCTTCTTGACTAGATTTCCAATCCATGCGAGTGTCAATAGGTAAGTATTTAATTTTCTTTGCTTCTTCTAAAGGGAGAGTGACATTTACCCGAACTGCTTGAGTTTTAGAAAAAACTGTAAAAATGGAATAAGAAGTGATTTTTGATTCGTCAACTCCACCATAGGCACCATAACCCTTAAATCCTACGATAAAAGGTATTTTCCCTGCTTCCAGTTCCTCGTCTCTCGGAATCACAGTGGGAAATAGCCTATTCTCATCGTCAAAATTGATTAATTTCATTGGAACATTTACAGAGATAGGACTTTCTTTGGCATCCCTCGTTCCTACCAATGTAAAATCTACTTTTGCATTTGGTAAATTTGGAATTCGGATTGCAAGATCACTTACTGACTGCCCATGGTCACTCGAATGCATTGCTTGGTAAGCAACTGTATATGAGTAAGTTACATTTTTACCGTCTTCACTTGAAAATGCTGGTTGTCCTTCCACATTAACATAACCACCTTCATCAATGATGTTTCCATTTTTTTGAGTAACTGCTCTTGTACCACTTTCACTACCATTTTCAGAAACTGAAGTATTTGCAGTATTGCTAGTAGACGTCGCCTCCTCAGTAGTAGGAGTAACATTACTAGCAACTATAGAATTTCCATCCTGTTGTGCGTTCACTGACGAGGTACTACTACTAGATGAGTTTGCTTGAACTGCTGATGATGCTAGTGCTACAGGAGTACTTGTATTTACATTTTCATCAGCCTTCACAATAGTCTGTGAGTAAACATTTAACACAAAAATAGAAAAGGATGCAACACCTAATTTCGTTAACTTTTTCATTTAATAAAATCTCCTAAAATAAATACTGTATTTGTTTGGTTTAAAACAGATATTTTATCTAAAGTTTTGATTCTTGTATAAACTAAAATCAATTTTGTTACCAACTTTTACATAACTCTTTTATTTACAAACCATCTACGAAAATAAATAATAGTTATCTATCAATTTTCTCTCTTAATCTTTCAACAAAGAGATAGGCAGCTGGACAAGTTAAGGTATTTTTGATTGTGAGATTGTTGATTTGATAAATTTTCTTACGATCAGTATGTGGGAATTCTCTACAGGCTTTGGGTCGGACCTCGTAAATGGAGCAGAGGTTATCGCCACCTAAGAAAGGACAAGGCATAGATTTAAAAACCTTATCACCATCTTCATCGACTTGTAAAAATTCAGCTTCAAAGGCAGGAAGTTTCATCTTAAAATATTTGGCAATCCTTGTGATATCAGCTTCTTTAAAGTCAGGACCAAGGGTTTTACAACAATTAGCACAGGCTGTACAATCAATCTCTTCAAAAACCTCTTGGTGAATCTCAAGAGCAATTTTATCTAAATTTTTTGGTGCTTTTTTCTTCAAATTTCCTAAGAACTTACGGTGTTCCTTTTGCTTTTGCAATGCTAATTGGTGATAATATTCGATATCGATTTCTTTTGACATAGATTCTGTTTCATCCTTTTCTGAAACTAGTATACCACAACTGAACATAAATAAAAACTACCGCCAATAAGGCAATAGTTTTATAAGATTAGTTAACTTCTACTACTTCTACAGCATCTTTACCAAGTAAAATCAGATATTTTTCAATCTTATCTATCTCATAAGAACGGGATAAGGCTTCGGCGTATAACTCTAATTGGCCACGATAGCGTTCAACAAGTTGACTTGCAATCTCGTATCTGTCGGTCTTATAGTCAAAGAGAACAATTTTATCCTTATAAACTAGATAACCATCTAAAATTCCACGGACAACAAAGTCTTCCTGACTCTTAGCATCCCGTTTTAACATAGAGAAGGGTTGTTCTCGATAAAGTTTATCTTGGTTTGCAAGAATCTCTTGACCAAGAGCTGTATCAAAGAAGGATAAGATTTTGTCTAGATTAACTTTATCTTTAACAACTGAAGTTGCCTGAACTTGCTCCAAGGCTTCTGTCAAGGTTTCCAAAGTAGGTTTCTTAGAGAGATTGATTCGTTGCATGAGTTCATGGGTGGCACTACCAATCTCAGCTCCAGTGACTTTTTCTGTCTTGGAGAAGTCTGGAAGTTCAAACTGAATAATAGTTTCTTTTGGTTTAGATTGACCAGCTACTACTACACCTTCCATATCCATGACTGGTTCATAAAACTTCTTAATCTGGCTTGGGGTCTGAACACTCGGAAGATTAATCGCAGCTCTGTGGATTTCATTGTACACTTCCACTTCTTTCAGCATTTCTAAAGCTTCCTTAATGGTATCAGACTGACGGTTATCTGCCTGAGAAAGGTCTTGGAGGTGACTTTTATTTTCCAATTCTCCAATAGCTTCTTTGGTTAGGTCATCTTCACCTTCAAAGCGCACACTAAAATGCAAATCCTCTTTAGAAAAGGTTTGATAAATCGCCCAAATCCAGTCCTGGAAATTTTGAGCATCTAACCTGGTTTGACGGGTTAGGAGACCTTGCCCATTTGTCGGGTATTCTTTAGACTCCAACTTTTCTCTTGTTCCCTTTCCAACTAGATAGATTTTTTTCTCAGCACGAGTCATGGCTACATAAAGTAAACGGATTAACTCAGAATAACTTGCTAATTGGAGCTCTTCTTCGTTTTGGGTATATGTCAAGCTAGGAATGGAAAGCTTAATGGTAGATGGAACATAATCTTCTTTCGCTTCTGTAGCAACTCTAGCAACATACTTGAGACCAAGGCCATTTTTACGACTTAGGATAACCTCAGACATGGAATCTTGCTTGTTGAATTGCTGATCAATGTTGAGGATAAAGACATAAGGAAACTCAAGTCCCTTACTTTTATGAATACTCATAAGCTCTACAGCCTCCTTAGGTGGTGCTACAGCAACACTAGCAAGATCGTGCTTAGCTTCCAAAACCTGGTCAATCATAGTTATGAAACGTGATAAGCCTTTAAAATTACTCTTTTCAAACTGGTCAGCTCGTAAAGCTAAGGCGTAGAGGTTAGCCTGTCTAGATTGACCATTTGGCAAAGCACCAACATAGTCATAGTAAAAGCGGTCACTATAAATTTTCCAAATGAGATCATAAAGTGAATGCGTTTTGGAATACAAACGCCATGAATGGACGGTTTCCATGAAACATTCTAATTTTTTATGAAGTTCAGACTTAATTAAATCCTTATGAAGACTAGTTTTCGCTTGAGCATTGACTAGTTTCTCATAAAAGTTTTCTTGAACCTTATCCTCAGAATTTTGAAGAGATAGACGAGCTAATTCATCCTCATCAAAGCTAAACATTGGAGACTTCATTAAAGCAACTAAAGCGAAATCTTGAAGAGGATTATGGATGACACGAAGAGTATCCAACATCACCTGCACTTCTAAAGATTGCAAATAACTTTTTTCTGCATCGTCGGTCTTAACCGGAATACCATACTCGGATAGAGCAAGCAGAACTTGATTATTTCGACTTCTAGCAGCAGTCAAGAGAGCAATGTCCTTGAAAGGTACACCCTTATCATTATGAAGGTGTAAAATCTCCTTAATGACCATTCGCATTTCACCAGTCAGTTTCTTGGTTGCAAGTTCCTCCTCATCAGAATCTCCCTCATCATCCTTATCATATAATAGAACTTCTGCCTTGTTTTCAGGATTTGCTTGAAGATCAGTGTTTCCAAAAATAAGTTGATGCATACCGTCATAAGATATCTCTCCAACTTCCTCATCCATGAGATGCTTAAAGACGTCATTGGTAGCATTTAGTACTTCTGAACTGCTCCGGAAGTTTTCTTTGAGGAGAATTAGCTGACCTTCTTCATTATTTTTATCAAATCTATGAAATTTTTCATTGAAAATCTGTGGGTCGGCCTGTCTAAAACGATAAATGGACTGCTTAATATCTCCCACCATAAAACGGTTATTGCCGTTCGAGAGGAGTTCCAACATTCTTTCCTGGATATGGTTGGTATCTTGGTACTCATCGACCATGACTTCGTGGAAACGTTCCTGATACTCTTGACGTACCTGAGGGAAGTTTTCCAGAATCTCAATGGTATAGTGACTAATGTCCGCAAATTCAAAGGCATTCTCTTCACGCTTCCGTTGTCGATAAGCTTCAACAAAATCACTCATAAAGACTTGGAAAGTCTTTGCCAAGTCCCAAGACTCTTGATGATAATCTTCTTGGAATTTTATTAAAGTGATTTGGTCATTTAGTGCAATCAGCCTTTCAAATTTCGCTTTTCTCTCTTGATTATAAGCTTCTTTTAGAGCTTGGAGTTCAGCCTTTTTACTTAAATTTGTAAGAGCTTTACCACCCTTAGCTTTAGAAATATTTACAACTCCTTCTAAAGCTTCTTGGTATTGTTCAAAAGTAGATTCGTGAGTTAAAGAACCGATTTCATCAAGTACTTGTTGAACAGACTCTAAGTAAGCTGCTTTACCGAATTCCTTAGCTTCATTATCCAAATGATGACGGAAAAAGTTTTCTATGTCCCAGAGATTTTCCTTTATAGCTTCTGCAAGTTTTTCTTTAGCAACTGTAAAATCAGCCTTTTCGAAGCCCTTTAAGAACGATTCTTCTAGCCAAGACTGAGGATTACTAGTGGACTGTAAGAACTCATAAACCGCATAGACCTGTTTTCGCAATCCACGTGCATCCTTGCTCTTACCTGCAAAGTTCTTGACCAGCTGACTAAACTGTTCTTGTTCCTTACTTTGGTAGTGCTTTTCGAAAACTTGTCGAAAGACTTCGTTTTTCAAGATAAGTTGCTCACTTTCATTCTCAAGAATGCGGAAGTTTGGGGCGAGGTCAATCAAATAACCATGTTTAGCCAGGAACTTCTGAGTAAAAGAGTCCATAGTTCCGATAGCAGCGTTTGGTAAATCAGCTAATTGTCTTCCAAGATGCTTTTTTAGCTCCAAATCTTGTGTCTCTTGGATTTGTTGGCTGATTTTCTTTTCCAAGCGTTCTTTTAACTCGGTTGCTGCCTTAACGGTAAAGGTTGAAATAAAGAGTTGGCGAATCTCAACACCACGCGCAAGTTGGTCAAGGATTCGTTCAGCCATAACAAAGGTTTTCCCTGAGCCAGCTGATGCTGAGACCAGAATGTTTTGACCAGAACTGTAGATAGCTTGAATCTGTTCAGGGGTTCTCTTAGTTTTCTTATTAGACTGAGCTTCTGCTATTTGCAAGGCTGCAATCTCTTCTTGGGTTAAAAATTTCATCGCTCCAACTCCTCTCTAATTTTATTCATCCACGCATGCTTAACTTTCTCGCCTCTTGGTTGTTTACCATCTTCCGACTCAATCTTTTCTAAGAAACGAGCTTGCCCTAAATGGTAATTGGCTTCAAATCCTGTAATGGCTTGATATTGTTGGACATAAGGAGCAATACTTCTGCCATCTTCTGTGTAAGGATTGATAGCAAATCTACCAGATAAAATCTTCTCTGCTGCTTTCTTATAAATAAGGGCGTTATAGTCCAGCAGTAACTGGAATTCCTGATCAGACAACTGATAGGTCTTGTTTTTATTATAGAATTCACCAAGGTTTTTCATTTCTTTTTCAAGAAATAGGCCTTGGTATTTCATACTCTTAGAAGTTTCCGCTAAAGCCTTTGAAAGAGTTTTAAACTTTTGTAAGGACTGGACTGGCTCAGCCATCTCTAAATACATAGCACCGAAGAAGTCTGAATTTCCTTCTTTTTTAAGCGCTGCTAGGTAGGTCGGTAATTGCGAGTTCAGGCCGTTATAAAAGAGAGGGAAGTTAAACTGAGTCACAGAAGATTTGTAATCTACAACACCAATAGCTTCACTGCTCTTTAAGCGATCGATACGGTCCACTTTACCACGGACATAGACATTTCTGCCATTATCTAACTGTACAAAAGCTTGTTCCTTGCCACCAAAGACTGCCTCTTCTTGAATAGTTTCAATTTCAGAATTGTGACGCAAAATGTGTCCTGTAGCGCGTGCAACATCCAAGAGGACTTCCTTGGTGAATTGAGCTTCTAAACTTTCTTGATAAATAGCTTGAAACTCTCGTTCCTGACTAGTTTCAGAAATGGCTTGTTCTAAACGTCGGTCAAAAGATGTATCAGCAGGAAGTTTCATAGCTCGTTCAAAGATGCGATGCAAGAAATTCCCATGGCTTCGAGCATCAGGTCGCAAACGTAATTCTTCCTGCAATCCTAAGACATAACGAAGGAAATAACTATATTCGTTTCGATAAAACTCTGTCAATCCCGAAGTTGATAGATAAAAATCTTGATTTTTAGGATACAAGACTTCCAAAGTTTCAGTAGCTAAGGTCTTACTCTTTGGACTTGTTGGTAGTACTGGATTATCAAGACCTTGATCTTCTAATTTTCTCCCCATAACACGAGCTAAAACCTTGATAAAGGTTAAGTCTTGGTCACTTGCCTCCATCTCACCTTGCTGGTGATAAGCAACAAGACTAGACAAAAGACTGTGATAAGAACCAATATCATCCTTTGATAGGTTTCTTCGATCGATTCTCTTTTCAATCTTGGTAAAACCAAAATCCTGTAATTCTTTCAGATAAACTGACTCTTTGCTCTCATTTTCATTGAGTAAACTTGGCGCTGATAAGACTAATTGCTTCTTGGCAGAATTTACCAAAGAAAGCATGGTATAGCGATTCTTCTTAAGATTTTCATGACTAGCAATCAGTAATTGCGAACCATCTTGAGTCGTTTGGTTTAAGACCTCTCTTTCTTCGTCACTCAATAAACTTGTATTTTGAGCGATTTTTGGCAAGTGTTCTTGAGTCAAACCAATTGCATAGATGAGATCTGATGTTAAAGGTGCAATCAAATCATAACTTTGCACCAGGACAGTATCCACTGTTGCTGGAATTGTACGGTAATTTGACAATGACATCCCTGAATGAAGGAGAGCTAAGAAATCATCTAAAGCAACCTGAGTCCCCTCAAATACGGTCGCAAATTGTTCCATTACGTGGCAAAAGGCTTTCCAGACCTCTTCTTGTCTTTCTTGATCTGCCACTTCCATCGTTTCAGATAAGTTTTGCAGTTTCTTAGTCACAAAGGAATCCTTCAAAAAGTTATTCCATTTTGCAAGGATATTTTCAGCATTTTGTTTACGGCTGGATAATAAAGTTTCTAGAGGACTTAGTACACGAACACGAAGCTCATTTAATTTGACTAAGTCAAATTTTTCACGATGGTTTTTTGTAAATTCTTGTTTAAAACTAGAAAGACCATCAATGCCTAGATAGCGGAGATATTGTTCAAAACTATCGATTTCCTCTTGGCTAAGATCGGTATACAATCCAGTTCGTAGGAGATTAATCAAATCTTCTTGACGGAAATAGTACCGTTTGAGACGTCCGATGGATTCTACAAATTGAGTCAAAGGATGATGAGCCATGGACTCACTCTTACCTAGATAAAAAGGAATTTGATATTGATTAAAGATGGTTTGCAAGGACAGTTTATAAGACTCTACGTCTCCAAGTAAGATACGAAAATTCTTATAGCTAAGTTCTGACTCTTGGTGCAATTTTTGGCGAATGCTGCGAGCAACTAGCTCCAGCTCTTCTTTATGTGTCAGACAAGACCAGATTTGCAAATCTTCTCTATCCTTAGCATCCACTTCTAAGCTAATTTCAGAATAATCATAAGCACTTTCCAGTAATTTTGAGGCTTTGGCAAAAGCATCAAGGTTTTTATGTTCTTGACATGCATCTCCTGCCTTGGTCTGATATTTAGAGGATAAATGACGCAAAAACTCAACACTGGCTTGATAGAGGTTCCCTTCACTAAAAGAGCTATTATAGGCTTTCTTAGTCGCATATACGCCTATAATAATCTCAACACCCTTACGATGAAGCAAATCCACTAGATGTTCCTCTTCTGCAGAAAAACGGGTAAAACCATCAATGACTAGGGCAATCTTACTAAAATCACTACTTACATTGTTTTTTTCGATAGCATCAATCAGATAGGATAATGGACTCCCCTGTGAAACTTGACCTTGATTTAAATACGCTGTTATCTTTTCAAAAATCAAGAGCAAATCAGAACGTTTATCAGCATCTGTCAAACTTTCCAAGTCCAAAAAACTCATCTTTGCAGTTGAAATTTCATGATAAATCTCAATCAGTTGCTGGATGAATTGCGAATCTTGTTTAATAGCCCCGTAAACACGTAAATCCTTAGGATTAATCTCGGACAGACACTTATAGAAAGCCATACCAAGTCCGATATCATCAAGATTTGACCTCTCAGGAATATCATTTAAAACAAGATAACGTGCCATTTGAGCGAAGCGTGTGACTGTAATCGCAAAAGAAGCCTGCTGGCTTAAACATTCCAGCACGGCACGTTCCTTTTCAAAAGAAAGTGAGTTAGGGGCTATGTAAAAGACTCGTTTACCTTGGGCAACCAGTCCCTGAGCCTCCTTGGTCAGGATTTCTGTCAAAGAAGTCCGAATATCGGTATAAAGTAGTTTCATCGCTGCCTCGTTTGTTTTTTCATTCCCTTTTATTATACCATGATTTAACAGAAGATTCTGTCTCTGATTCTCAAAATATGCTATAATATAGGCAAAACACGAGAAAAGGAAATACTATGATTAAATTACTTGCCCTAGATATGGATGGTACTCTTCTCAACGAAGTCAAAGAAATCCCTCTAGCTCATATTGATGCTATTCATAAAGCTATCGACAAAGGCGTCAAACTGGTTCTCTGTACTGGCCGCCCTCTCTTTGGAGTTCTTCCCTACTACAAGAAACTCAGTCTTGATTTGCAAAATGAATACGTCATCGTCAACAATGGTTGTTCTACTCATCAAACAAGCGACTGGAGCCTTGTTGACTGGCGGGAACTTAGCAAATCCGATATCGAATACCTGAATGACCTTGCTGAAAAGAGTGAAGTCCAGTTGACTCTCTTTGATGAGGACCACTACTTCGTTCTTGGAGGCAAACCAAATCCTATCGTTCAATATGATGCCACACTTGTCTTTGCTGACCTGACTGAAATCTCACTTGAGGAGGCTACCAGTGGTAAATATCGTATGTTCCAGGGAATGTTTTTAGGGACAAAAGAACAGACAGATGACTTTGAACAACGATTTGCTGATGAACTTTGTCAGAGATTTAGCGGTGTTCGTTCTCAACCTTTTATCTATGAGGCAATGCCACTTGGCACGACCAAAGCTTCTGCTCTTTCTCGTTTGGCTGAGATTTTGGATATCCAAACTTCTGAAATCATGGCCATGGGTGATGCCAATAACGACATTGAGATGTTAGAGTTTGCTGGGCTGGGGATCGCTATGGGAAATGCCAGCGACCACGTCAAATCTCTCGCAGATGCTGTAACTGCCAGCAATGAAGAAGACGGAGTTGCACGTGCTATTGAGAAATATATTTTGTAAATATAAAAAAGCAACTAACAGATAACTCTGCTAATTGCTTTTTATTTTTAGAATATAGAGGTCAATGCAGTTATAATTCCTAAAATTATCCCAGGGATATTTGCTGCAACAATAGGAATATCTCTCTTTTCCTTAAAGAAACCATAGTAACACCAGAGGCAACAGTTTAGAGCTGCAACTGCTGGTTGGATAAAATTCCCCTTATGACCTGCTAGATTATCTAAAATTTGTGGAATATAAGAAACATACATCATAATGGACATAAAAGTTGCAATCCAACCCACAATTTTCATTTGTTTTTCAGACATTTATTCTCCTTTATCTGTATAACAATATTTTGTCTTCATTTTTGCCTTAAGATTTTTTCTCAATCGGGGCAACACTGGCCAAAAGTTTTTTGAGACCGACTTCTGGGAAGTTGATTTTTAATTCCTGGGTAGCTCCACTACCTGATACTTCAAGGACAGTCCCTTGACCCCATTTTTTATGAAGGGCAATATCACCGATAGACCAGTTGGTTTCACTGGAAGACGATTTACTAGTAGATGCAAATTGTCCAAATGGTAAACCACTTGATTGGATAGATGTAGGCGCAGTATTCCGTTTTCGTTCTTGAAGAGCCTGTGCCAGACTCATTCCTTGCCCAAATGTAGTGTTTCCACTTGTGTAAGAAGCTTTAAAACTTGTATTAGCTGGACGAGCCAAACCTTGATAGGTCAACAAATCTGAACTAATCTCGTTGATAAAACGGGTCGGACGATTGTAACTTGTACGCCCGAAAAGCAAGCGAGAGTTGGCGTTGGTTAGATAGAGAATTTTCTCGGCGCGCGTGATACCGACATAGGCTAGACGGCGTTCCTCTTCCAATTCATCCATGTCTTCTGCTGCACGACTAAGTGGAAAGACATTTTCTTCCATCCCAATAATAAAGACAACTGGGAACTCAAGTCCTTTGGCAGCGTGTAAGGTCATCAAGGTTACTTCTGACGTCTCCTGACTACCAGAGTCAGTATCTGCAATCAAAGCAAGATCATTCAAGAAACGACTAAGTTTATCTAGTCCTGTTTCCCCTTCTTGGCTTTCAGGGTTGTCATCGAAGTTTTTGGTAACCGATAAGAATTCCTCGATATTTTCAACCCGTGCCTTACTCTCCAATGTTGCTTGTGCATTTAGAATATCAACGTAACCAGTCTTTTCAAGGACAGCCTCAACCAACTCTGTAATTTTTAATTGGTCTAATTGCTCCCTCAAATCCAGAATCATATTGGCAAAGTCCCAAATAGACTGAGCCACTTTTCCTTTGATGCCGGATAACATGATATTGGCAGAAGCATCCAGCATAGACATTTCTTGCATATTGGCAAAGTCACGAATCTTTTCAACAGTTCCAGGTCCAATACCACGCTTGGGTTCATTGATAATACGCTCAAGACTGATGTTGTCACTTAAATTTGCGATAAGATTAAGGTAAGCAATGATATCACGAATTTCCTTACGGCTGTAGAACTTGGTTCCACCGACCATAGTATAAGGAATGTTAGACTTGAGCAGAGCCTCCTCAATAGTACGTGACTGGGCATTAGTACGGTAAAGAACTGCAAAGTCCTTGTGAAGGAAGTTATGAGCGCGACCAAGTTCATCAATGGTTTTAGCTACAAAGACGGCTTCATCCTGTTCATCATTGGCACGGTAATAGACAATTTGCTCCCCATCCGCATTTTGAGTCCAGAGATTCTTAGGACGGCGATTTTTATTGTTTTTGATGACATCGTTGGCCGCTTGAAGAATAGTTTTGGTTGAACGGTAATTTTCTTCAAGCAATACAACCTTAGCATCTGGATAATCCTTTTCATAATCAAGGATATTCTGCATATCAGCCCCACGCCAACCATAGATAGACTGGTCTGCATCCCCAACTACACAGATATTTTTGAAACGAGAAGCTAACAGTTTGACCAGTTGATACTGAGCATGGTTGGTATCTTGATACTCATCAACATGAATGTACTGAAACTTCTGCTGGTAATAAGTCAAGACATCAGGATTTTGATCAAAAAGGCGCAAGGTCAACATAATCAAGTCATCAAAGTCAACAGATTCTGACTGACGAAGTTCTTTCTGATAGGCCGTATAACACTTAGCAACAATATTTGTATACAAGTCTCCTGATTGAGAAGCATAAGCCACATCATCAATCAGGTCATTCTTAGCATTAGAAATAGTTCCTAAAATAGAGCGTTCATTCCATTTTTTAGGATCTAGATTTAACTCTTTCAAAATACGTTTCATTAGCGTTCGCTGTTCACCTGGATCGATAATGGTAAAGTTACGATTGTAGCCAATATGGTCTGCATCACGACGTAAGATTCGAACGCACATAGAGTGAAAGGTCGCAATCAAAGAATCCTGAGTAGCTGGATTTAAACCATAGGCACGTTCTTTCATTTCACGAGCAGCCTTATTGGTAAAGGTAATGGCTAAAATATTCCAGGGATTAACCATCTTTTCATCGATCAAGTAGGCAATACGGTGGGTCAAAACCCGTGTTTTCCCAGATCCAGCTCCTGCCATGATTAACAAGGGACCTTCTGTCGTTTGGACCGCCTCTGCTTGACGATCGTTCATACCGTTTAATAAAGGGTTCATTTTCTCTTCCTATTCTTCAAATCAATGTTTCTATTATAACAAAAAAGACGAAAAATAACTTTAACTGAGACAAGCTTGTTTTTTACTAAAAAAAGAACACCAAGCAGTGTTCTTCTTATTTTAATCATGAATAGACTCTAGGAGAGTCAAAAGTGCTTTCGCTGAGCGACGTCCAGCTTCTACGATAAATTCATCAAAGGAAATAGAAGCTTCGTGATTGGCATTATCACTCATTGCACGAACAACCAAGAATGGTAGGTTCAAGGCGTGGGCTGCTTGAGCGATAGCCGCTCCTTCCATTTCTACAGCCAGAACTTGAGGAAAGTGACTTTTAATTTCTGCAATTTTACCTTCACCAGCGATAAAACTATCACCTGTTGCGATTAAGCCCAAATGCCAATTCTGATTTAACTTCGATAGACTTTCTTGAATCAATTTGACAAACTGTTTGTCTGATTCAAAGTAGAGCGGTTGTTGTGCCATTTGACCATATTCATAGCCAAAGGCGGTCACATCCACATCATGATAGGCGAGTTTTTCTGCAATAACCACATCACCTACTGAAATACCTTCTGCAAGAGCACCAGCTGAACCGGTATTGATAACTGCATCCACTTGAAAATGGTCCGCTAGAACTGCCACGCTCATAGCTGACATGACTTTCCCAATCCCGCTCTCTACTAGCACAAGCTCAACGGTACCAATTTTTCCAGTATGATAGCTATTGTCTAGAACTTTTTCCTCCTTGGATTCCTCCAAATGTTGAAGCAAGTAAACAAGTTCTTCTGGCATTGCTGCAATGATTCCAATTTTCATGATATCCCCTTAAATAAATCTCATAGCTAAAACTAGCAGAATCAAGAGAAAGATAACTATAAATAAAATCTTGTTCAATTTAGAGTTAAAGACATTTCTCTTGGTATTTTCAATACGACGACTCTTATGAATGCTTGGTTCAACATCAATAGCTAGTGTATCTTGACTAAAGCCATGATCTAGGACGCGAGAATAGCCAAACTCTTGAGAGGATGTCGGTAAAATCTTAGTCTCCTCATCATCTACCAAGGGAGGACCCGAAATTTTTTCTCCACGATTCGCACGTTCAATGATTTCATCTGTTAATAAAGGCTTACCCATAGATTCTCCTTTATCTTTCTTGTAATTGCCAATACTGAATGGCCATAATAGTCTTGGCATCGCAAATATCACCAGACTGAATGAGAGACAGTGCCTCATCCATTGACACTTCAAGCAACTCCAAGGTTTCGTCTTCATCTTGAGGACGAGGATTTTCTACTTTCTCTAGATTACTAGCTATATAAAGTCTCAAACGTTCATTGCAAAAACCAATAGCTGAGTAAAAATCGTAGAGTAGTCTCAATTTCCCAGAATAGGCTGTTTCTTCTTCAAGTTCACGGAGAGCAGCTGCTTCTGGGTCAGCATTTTCACCAATTTCTAGTTTTCCAGCAGGAATTTCGTAGGAAACTTTTTCAATTGCCTTACGATATTGTTTGACTAAAACAATCTTGTTTGTTGCAGTTACAGCTAACACGCAGACTGCACCATTGTGAAAAATTAAATCACGTTGAGCCCTTCCTTTACCTTCAGGAAGCTCAACTTGGTCTTGTACTAATTGAAAAATAGGACCTTTATAAATTTCTTTACGACTGATTGTCTTTTCTTCAAATTCCATAAGAAACTCCTATTGATTATTCGGATGGTGAGGTAGTCTAAGTGCGTATTCTTCTTTATTTACCTGACGTCCACGACCAATAGCAATCGCATCAGCGGGAACATCCTTGGTAATCGTCGAACCTGCACCGACAAGACAATTATCACCAAGTTCTAGTGGCGCAATAATGGTAGAATTTGAACCAACAAAAACATTATTGCCAATGACGGTTTTGTATTTGTCTTTACCGTCATAATTGACAGTAATGGTTCCCGCACCAAAATTAACCTTGCTACCAACTTCACAATTTCCGATATAGGTCAAATGTCCCGCCTTGGTTGCTTCACCAATGGTTGAGCCCTTCACTTCCACAAAGTTTCCAATATGAACATCTTTAGCGAGGCTTGAACCTGGACGAATATGAGCGTATGGTCCTACTGTCACGCCATCGGCTACTGTACTCTCTTCAATCATGGAATTGGTGATGACAGCACTTGCCCCAATCTCACTGTCCACAATATAGGTACCATTGGTTAAGATGGTTTCAGCACCGATTTTTGTGTGGCCTTTTAGGGTAACATTGGCTTCTATCTGCACTTCAGGAGCTATTTCAACATCAACATCAATGTATGTTGCATCTGGATTGACAAAACTAACACCATTAACCATATGAGCACGATTAATACGGCGACGCATAATTCCTTCTGCCGTAGCCAGAGCTACACGATCATTTACCCCTAAGCTTTCATCAAAGTCTTTGAGGGTGTATGCGCCGACTTTTTCACCGGCTTCACGGAAAATACCAATCACATCCGTGATATAGTACTCACCTTGAGCATTATTGGTATTGATATTCTTAAGCGCTTCAAAGAGACGTTCATTATCAAAGACGTAAGTACCTGTATTAATTTCCTTAATTTGTTTTTCAAAGTCTGTTGCATCTTTTTGTTCAACAATACGTAGTACTTCTGCATTTTCATTGCGGATAATACGTCCGTAACCAAATGGATTATCTGCTTCGGCAGTTAATATGGTCGCAACATTTTTGTGGTTTACATGAAAATCAATAAGGTTTTTCAAACTATCACCTGTAATTAAAGGTGTATCGCCTGCAATGACCAAGGTGTGACCAGCTAAACCTTCTAAAATAGGCTCAGCCATCATAACTGCATGACCAGTACCCAATTGCTCGGATTGTCTTACAAAGTCAGTCTGTCCATCTAAAACTTGTTCGACCAGCTCAGCCTTATGGCCGACTACTGTTACTGTTTTCTCAGGAGTAATAGCTCCAACACTACGAAAGACATGTTCCAACATTGAAATTCCTGCAACTTTGTGCATGACTTTTGGAAGATCAGACTTCATACGAGTACCTTTACCCGCTGCTAAAATAATTGCATAATTTGCCATATCTGTCTCTTTTCTAATAGATATTCGTTTTCATTATACCATAATTTAGTTTACGATACACGAATTTGGTGAAGTCAGCACCACTCTAATTGCTGTCAATACTCAATTTAAAGTAAATATTTTGATTTTTTTCATTATTTACGATAAACTATAGAGGTATGAGAAAAAAAATTCGTCCAGCTTTTATAGTTACTATATTTGCTATCTTTATAGGGATCCTATTTCTCAATCGACCTCGGTTTGAAGAACACCCTATAAAAACTAAACAAAATCCATTACAAATAGAAACACAGGCTCTACATAATTTGGATAAGCCTGTCATAGATATATCCGGTTGGCAACGGCCATCAGAAATCAACTATGATGTTTTATCTCAAAACATCTCTGGCGCGATTGTTCGAGTTCACAGTGGAAATCAGATTACTACTGAGAATGATGCATCGTATACAAATGGAACAGATAAAGCTTATAAAAGTCATATTTCAGAGTTCCAAAAAAGAAATGTTCCCGTTGCTGTATATGCATATGTTTCTGGAAAAAATGTTGAGGAAATGGAAAAGGCTGCTGAGTCATTTTATAATTCAGCTTCACCTTACAACCCTACCTACTATTGGTTAGATGTTGAAGAAAAAACCATGTCAGATATGAACAAAGGGGTTGAAGCTTTCCGCGCGAAACTTGCATCACTAGGTGCTAAAAATATCGGCATTTATATTGGTGTGTATTTCATGAAAGAACACAGCATTAGCACTGATAAGTTTTCTGCCGTTTGGATTCCTTCTTATGGACTTGATTCAGGTTATTTTGAAAGTTCTCCTAATACAGATCTTGACTTTGATCTTCACCAATTCACTTCAAAAGGAAAATTAGTCGGTTTTGATCACCACTTAGATTTAAACATTATTTCCTTATCAAAAAATAAAGAGGAAACATTTAGAAAACTATTTTTAAAACCTTAAATTCATTAAGCAAGTCAGGATTTTCTTCCACTTGCTTATTTATTTTTCTTAGTTTGTGTTATAATTAAATGAGTATTGTATTTAAAAGAAAGGACGGAGAGAGTTTATGTTATCTTGGATTTCAAAAATCATTAAAGGAATAGTTATTGCGCTAGGCTTTATTTTACCAGGTATCTCAGGTGGTGTTCTAGCAGCTATCTTGGGTATTTACGAGCGAATGATTCGATTTCTCGCCCATCCCTTTAAAAATTTCAAAGAAGATGTATTTTATTTCTTACCAGTTGCTATCGGCATGTTACTTGGAATTGGTCTATTTTCATACCCCATTGAGTATCTCCTTGAGCATTATCAGGTTTATGTCTTATGGAGTTTTGCGGGTGCCATTATTGGTACAGTTCCAAGTCTTGTGAGGGAAGCTACACAGGATTCCGATAGAGATAAGATTGATCTAATCTGGTTTTGGGCAACTTTTATCGTTTCTGGGATTGGACTTTACGCTTTAAACTTTGTTGTTGGTTCACTTAATGCAAGTTTCATAAGTTTTATCTTAGCTGGCGTTCTTCTTGCTCTAGGTGTTTTAGTTCCGGGATTGAGCCCTTCAAACCTACTCTTGATTTTAGGTCTTTACAGTCCAATGTTGACCGGTTTTAAGAGTTTTGATTTAATAGGAACTTTTCTTCCAATTGCAATCGGTGCTGGAGCTACTCTAATTATTTTCTCAAAATTGATGGACTATGCTCTCCGTGTCTATCACTCCCGTGTCTACCACTTTATCATCGGAATTGTTCTTTCAAGTACCCTTTTGATTTTGATTCCCAATGCTGGTAATCCTGAAAGTATCAGCTACAGTGGCTTATCACTTGTGTCCTATGTCATCATCGCTTTCTTCTTTGCTCTCGGCATTTGGTTAGGTATTTGGATGAGTCAGTTGGAGGATAAATATAAATAATGGCTAAAAAAGTTAAAGTTAAAAAGACACTAGTCGAACAAATTTTGGCTAAGGCAGGTGTTGAGCATCAAGGTATTCAAATCAACGCTTTAGAGGGAGAACTTCCTTCGGATTATGATAGAAAACATATCTTTAAAACCTTAGCGCTATTTGGTGACAAAACTGGTCCAGTTATTGGGATTGTACCCATAACAGAGCACCTTTCCGAAAAGAAATTAGCAAAGATTTCTGGCAATAAAAAAGTGACTATGATACCTCAAAAGGATTTAGAAAAAACAACTGGTTATATACATGGAGCTAATAATCCTGTCGGTATCCGTCAAAAACACAACTTCCCTATTTATATTGATGAAAGATCATTGAAATTAGAAAAAATGATAGTCTCTGCTGGAGAAGTTGGTCATAGCATCATCATAGCTCCACAAGATTTAGCAGATTTTGTTAAAGCCAACTTTGCAGATATTTTGGAGGATAGCAAGTCATGAAACTTTACTTTGTCCGTCATGGCCGAACAGTTTGGAATTTAGAGGGTCGCTTTCAAGGCGCTGGTGGAGACTCACCTCTTCTACCTGAGTCTATCGATACATTAAAGGAACTAGGTCAATATCTTAAGGATATCTCATTTGATAAGATTTATTCGAGTGATTTACCAAGAGCTGTAAAATCAGCTGAAATCATCCAAAGCCAACTGACAAACCCTTGTCCCTTGGAAAGTGTTCCAGAGCTCAGAGAATGGCATCTTGGTAAACTAGAAGGGTTAAAAATTGCTACTTTAAATGCAATCTATCCGCAGCAGATTCAGGCCTTCAAAACTAACTTGGCCAAGTTTGATACCACCATGTTTGAAGCTGAATCACTCTACAGCACAACTCAACGCACTACTCAATTTATCAAATCTTTAAAGGATTCTAAGACTGAACAACTCTTACTGGTTGGTCATGGAGCTAACCTTACTGCTAGTCTTCGGACACTTTTAGGTTATAATGAAGCTCTTCTTCGAAAAAATGGAGGATTAGATAACGCGAGCTTAACAATTTTAGAAACCAACGACTTTGAAAAATTTACACTTAAGACTTGGAACGACACCTCCTATCAGAAAAAATGATAGAACTTGATTTACAGTATCAAGTTCTTTTTAGTTTTTATAGAATATCCGTGAATTTCTTGATTATTTATGATAAAATGGGAGTATCGTGAAAAAATGATTAATTATTTCAAAATTTGAATTTCATTAGGAGGAACACATGTCAACAGAACATATGGAAGAACTAAATGACCAGCAGATTATTCGTCGTGAAAAAATGGCTGCACTCCGTGAACAAGGAATTGATCCATTCGGGACACGTTTTGAACGCACTGCTAATTCTCAAGAATTAAAAGATAAATTTGCTGACCTTGATAAAGAACAATTACACGAATTGAACGAAACTGCTACTATCGCGGGTCGCTTAGTCACAAAACGTGGTAAAGGTAAGGTTGGATTTGCTCACCTTCAAGACCGTGAAGGTCAAATTCAAATCTACGTTCGTAAAGATGCTGTCGGTGAAGAAAACTACGAAATCTTTAAGAAAGCTGACCTTGGTGACTTCCTAGGTGTTGAAGGTGAAGTGATGCGTACGGATATGGGAGAGCTCTCTATCAAAGCTACACACATCACCCACTTATCTAAAGCGCTTCGTCCTCTTCCAGAGAAATTCCATGGTTTGACTGACGTTGAAACTATCTACCGCAAACGTTACCTTGATTTAATTTCTAATCGCGAAAGTTTTGAACGTTTTGTAACTCGCTCAAAAATCATCTCTGAAATTCGTCGTTATCTTGATCAAAAAGGTTTCCTAGAAGTTGAAACACCTGTACTTCACAACGAAGCCGGTGGTGCTGCTGCTCGTCCGTTCATCACACACCACAATGCCCAAAACATTGATATGGTGCTTCGTATCGCGACTGAGCTTCACCTCAAACGCCTTATCGTCGGCGGTATGGAACGTGTCTATGAGATTGGCCGTATCTTCCGTAACGAAGGAATGGATGCCACACATAACCCTGAGTTTACTTCTATCGAAGTTTACCAGGCTTATGCAGACTTCCATGATATTATGGATTTGACAGAAGGTATTATCCAACACGTTGCTAAAGCTGTTAAAGGCGATGGTCCAGTTATCTATCAGGGAACTGAAATCATGCTTAACGAACCATTTAAGCGAGTGCACATGGTGGATGCTATTAAGGAAATTACAGGTGTTGATTTCTGGAAAGATATGACTTTCGAAGAAGCTAAAGCTATCGCGGCTGAGAAGAAAGTTCCTGTTGAAAAACACTTCACTGAAGTTGGTCACATTATCAACGCCTTCTTTGAAGAATTTGTCGAAGAAACATTAATCCAACCAACTTTCGTTTATGGACATCCAGTAGCTGTATCTCCACTTGCTAAGAAAAACCCTGAAGATCCACGCTTTACAGACCGTTTCGAACTCTTCATCATGACTAAAGAATACGGTAATGCCTTTACTGAGTTGAATGACCCAATCGACCAGCTCAGCCGTTTCGAAGCACAAGCTAAAGCAAAAGAATTGGGTGATGATGAAGCAACAGGCATTGACTACGATTACATTGAAGCACTTGAATATGGTATGCCACCAACAGGTGGACTTGGAATCGGTATTGACCGTCTCTGCATGCTCCTCACTGATACGACTACTATCCGTGACGTCCTTCTTTTCCCAACTATGAAATAAAACCAAAACTCCTAGAAGTATTCTAGGAGTTTTTAGAAACTAAAAGACAACCCTAATCTTAAGGTTGTCTTTTAAAAATTCTATTAGAATAATCCTACAACTGTACCATCACTTTCAACATCCATGTTGAGCGCAGCTGGTCGTTTTGGAAGTCCAGGCATGGTCATAACGTCACCAGTAAGAGCAACGATGAAGCCTGCGCCCAATTTTGGTACCAATTCACGAATGGTAATTTCAAAGTTTTCAGGCGCACCAAGAGCATTTGGATTATCTGAGAAGCTGTATTGAGTCTTTGCCATACAGATTGGCAGTTTATCCCAACCGTTTTTCACAATTTGAGCGATTTGTGTTTGAGCCTTTTTCTCAAAATTTACTTTGCTACCACGATAGATTTCAGTGACAATCTTCTCAATCTTTTCTTGAACAGAAAGTTCATTGTCATACAAACGTTTGTAGTTAGCTGGATTTTCGTCAATTGTTTTGACGAGAGTTTCAGCTAGAGCAACTCCTCCTTCAGCTCCATCAGCCCATACGCTAGCTAATTCAACAGGAACATCGATTGAAGCACAAAGCTCTTTCAAGGCTGCGATTTCTGCTTCTGTATCGGATACAAATTCGTTAATAGCAACAACCGCTGGAATACCGAACTTACGGATATTCTCAACGTGGCGTTTCAAGTTTGCAAATCCAGCACGTACTGCTTCTACATTTTCCTCTGTCAGAGCATCTTTAGCAACTCCGCCATTCATTTTAAGGGCACGAAGAGTCGCTACAATGACTACTGCACTTGGAGCGGTTGGCAAGTTTGGAGTTTTGATATCAAGGAACTTCTCTGCACCAAGGTCTGCACCAAAACCAGCTTCTGTCACTGTGTAATCAGCTAAGTGAAGAGCTGTTGTTGTAGCTAAAACTGAGTTACATCCGTGAGCGATATTGGCAAATGGGCCACCATGTACAAAGGCAGGTGTACCATAAATCGTTTGAACCAAGTTTGGTTTGATAGCATCTTTCAAGATTAAGGCCAAGGCACCTTCAACCTGTAAATCACCAACAGTCACAGGACTACGATCATAACGGTAGCCGATGACGATATTTGCCAAACGACGTTTCAAATCATCAATGTCAGTTGCCAAGCAAAGGATAGCCATGATCTCTGAAGCAACTGTGATATCAAAACCATCTTCACGTGGAATGCCATTAAGTGGACCACCAAGGCCAACAGTTACATGACGAAGAGCTCGGTCGTTCAAGTCAACAACACGTTTCCAGAGAATACGACGTTGGTCAATTCCTAGCTCGTTTCCTTGGTGCAAGTGATTGTCAACCAAGGCAGAGAGAGCATTGTTTGCAGTTGTAATAGCGTGCATATCCCCAGTAAAGTGAAGGTTGATATCTTCCATTGGTAGTACTTGAGCATAACCACCACCAGCTGCACCACCTTTAATTCCCATGACTGGTCCAAGAGACGGTTCGCGAATAGCAATCATAGTTTTCTTACCAATCTTGTTCAAAGCATCAGCAAGACCAATGGTAATGGTTGACTTCCCTTCACCTGCTGGCGTTGGGTTGATAGCTGTAACAAGAATCAACTTACCAACTGGATTGGTTTCAACTTCACGAATTTTATCAAAGCTTAGTTTAGCCTTGTACTTTCCGTACAATTCCAAATCGTCGTAAGAAATACCAAGTTTCTCTACAACATCAACGATTGGTTTTAGCTCGATACTCTGTGCGATTTCAATATCTGTTTTCATTCAAAACTCCTCTACATCTAATGTGTTAACTCATTATATCATAAAACAAGATTTATTTATACAAAAATGAATTTATTGTTCGTATTTTTTGCCATAATTCTGTGAAATTACAAGAATTATCTATTTTTTATATGTCTTTATAGATAATAACTATAATAACTCAAAGCTAAACTAAACCGCTTTCTTTGACTTAAAAGTCTTTTTTGTGTAAAATGGTTCTATGAAAATTTTAGTAACTTCTGGTGGTACTAGCGAAGCGATTGATAGTGTTCGTTCAATAACTAACCATTCTTCTGGTAGACTGGGTAAAATTATCACAGAAACCTTACTTAAGGCTGGACATGAAGTTTGCTTGATTACCACATTTCAAGCAGTAAAGCCGGTTAATCATCCAAACTTAACCATCATCGAAATTAAAAATACTGCTGATTTACTGCAAGTGATGAAAGACAAAGTTATGAATTACCAGGTCTTAATTCACTCTATGGCAGTATCTGACTACACTCCTGTCTATATGACTGGCTTTGAGGAAGTACAAGCCAGTCAAGATTTAACTGAGTTTTTAAATAGGAAGAATCAGGAAACAAAAGTCTCATCTAAAGATGAAGTACAGGTGCTATTTCTCAAGAAAAATCCTAAAATCATTTCACTTGTCAAAGAGTGGAATCCTTCAATTCATCTGATTGGATTTAAATTATTAGTTGATGTCAGCCAAGAACACTTGATTGGGATCGCTCGGGAAAGTCTTGAAAAGAATCAAGCTAATTTAATTGTCGCAAACGACCTTACTCAGATTAGTAGAGAGCAACATAAGGCTTACTTAGTTGAAAAAAATTCCTTCCAAACTGCTACTACTAAAGAAGAAATTGCGGATTTACTCCTCGAGAAGATCCAGAGTTATGACTAAAAGAAAGGAATATTATGGCACGTATTACACTCGCTATTACCGGTTCCATTGCTGCATATAAGGCAGCTGACTTAGTTAGTTCTTTGAAAAAACAGGGGCATTCAGTAACTGTTCTTATGACCCAGGCTGCAACAGCATTCATTCAGCCATTAACCTTACAAGTACTATCACAAAATACCGTACACCTTGATGTCATGCACGAACCTTCTCCAGATCAAGTGAACCACATTCAAATCGGGAAAGAAACAGATTTATTTATCGTAGTTCCAGCAACAGCTAATACAATCGCTAAACTCGCACAAGGCATAGCTGACAATATGGTGACTGCTACTGCTCTTGCTTTGCCACACTTTGTATCTAAATTATTGGCTCCAGCTATGAACACAAAAATGTATGATCATCCAGCTACTCAAGCTAATCTAAAAACCTTAGAAAGTTACGGTTATAGTATTATTTCTCCCAAAGATTCTCTTCTAGCTTGTGGAGATATCGGTCGTGGCGCTCTCGCTGATCTTGAAACTATTTTACAACAAATAAAGGATAAACTTCATGAACAAACGCTCTAACATTGCTCCAATCGCTATCTTCTTTGCTTGTATGATTGTTATTCATCTGCTCAGTTCTATCTTGTTTAATGTCTTGCCTTTTCCTATTAAACCAACTATCGTCCACATTCCAGTCATTATTGCAAGTATTATCTATGGACCAAGGATTGGAGCAACATTAGGTTTCTTGATGGGACTGATTAGTTTAACGGTTAATACAATTACAATCCTACCCACAAGCTACCTCTTCTCACCTTTTGTACCAAATGGAAACCTATATTCAGTCATCGTCGCTATTGTACCACGTATCTTAATCGGTTTGACACCTTATTTTATCTATAAACTTCTAAGAGGCAGAGCTGGACTCATCTTCGCAGGTGCTCTTGGTTCACTCACGAATACGATTTTTGTTTTAGGCGGGATTTTCATCTTCTTTGGCAATGTCTATGATGGAAACATTCAACTTTTACTTGCAGGTGTTATTTCTTCCAATTCTATCGCAGAGTTAATCATCTCTGCTCTCTTAACCCTTATCATTGTTCCAAGACTTGAAAAAATAAAACAATAAAAACTGTATCAAAAGATACAGTTTTTCTATTTATTATTGAGCTAAACGAGCTTCTTCTAAAATCTTTTCAATTTTTGTTGTTAACAAGTCAATCGCAACTATATTTGACACCCCTTCAGGAATCACAATATCTGCATAGCGCTTTGTTGGCTCAATAAACTGATGGTACATCGGTTTCACTACACTTAAATATTGTTCAATAACACTATCCAGGCTTCTACCCCGTTCCTCCATGTCCCGTTTAATCCGGCGAATGATTCGAACATCATCATCTGTATCCACAAAAATCTTGATATCCATAAGATCACGGAGACGCTTATCTTCAAGAACTAAAATCCCTTCGACAATAAAAACATCCTGTGGTTTTTGACGATAAGTCTTTGAACTTCGTGTATGTTCTGTATAGTCATAGGTTGGAATATCTACAGGGCGTCCTGCTAGCAATTCCTTTATCTGCTCAATCATCAAATCTGTATCAAAAGCAAATGGATGGTCATAATTTGTCTTGATTCGTTCCTCAAAGGTTAAGTGAGACTGATCCTTGTAATAAGAATCATGCTCAATCATGGCAATCTTTTCATTAGGAAAATGCGATAAGATAGCTTTAGAAACGCTTGTTTTTCCTCCTCCAGATCCCCCTGTTACTCCGATAATGATTGGTCTGTTTTGCATAGTTGCCTCCGTATTTTTCCTTTGTCTATTTTACCATATTTTTTAGAAATTTTACAGAAAGAGTTTTCTATATAAAAGATCAAAAAACCTTGCAACCAAAGTTACAAGGCTTAAATTATTAATCGAAGTTAACGTATTCTTTTGATAGCTCAATAACTTCTTCCATTGTTGAACATTCAGTAAGAGCACGGTTAGCATATTCTTGCATCTTAGCTGTGTCTAATTTCTTCATCAAGCTACGAGTACGAAGTACTGAAGTAGCTGACATTGAGAACTCATCCAATCCCATTCCGACAAGAAGCGGAACAGCTGTTTGGTCACCAGCCATTTCACCACACATACCGGCCCATTTACCTTCAGCATGCGCTGCTTTGATCACGTTATTGATCAAACGAAGGATTGATGGGTTATATGGTTGGTAAAGGTATGAAACTTGTTCGTTCATACGGTCAGCAGCCATTGTGTATTGGATAAGGTCATTTGTACCAATTGAGAAGAAATCAACTTCTTTCGCGAATTGGTCTGCAAGCATCGCAGCAGCTGGGATTTCAATCATGATACCAACTTGAATATCATCAGCAACTGTAACTCCTTCAGCAAGCAATTTAGCCTTTTCTTCTTCCAAAATACCTTTAGCTGTACGGAATTCTTTCAACAAAGCAACCATTGGGAACATGATACGCAATTTACCGTGAACAGATGCACGAAGCAAAGCACGCAATTGTGTACGGAACATTTGGTTACCAGTTTCAGAGATAGAAATACGCAAAGCACGGTAACCCAAGAATGGGTTCATTTCTTTAGGTAGATCGAAGTAAGGAAGCTCTTTATCCCCACCAATATCCATTGTACGAACGACAACAGGTTTACCGTTCATACCTTCAAGAACTGCTTTGTACGCTTCATATTGGTCGTCTTCAGTTGGGAAATCTTGAGAGTCCATGTACAAGAATTCTGTACGATAAAGACCAACAGCTTCTGCACCATTATGATTAACACCTTCTACGTCTTTAGGTGTACCAATGTTGGCAGCCAACTCGAAGTGTTTACCATCAGCTGTTACTGTTTTAGCATCTTTAAGGAGAGCCCATTCAGCTTTCTGTTTCGCATAAGCTTCACCAGCTGCTTTAAATTCAGCAATTTGCTCTTCACTTGGGTTGATAACAACTTCACCAGTAATACCTGAAACTGCCAAAATGTCGCCATCTTTGACAAGTTCAGTAATGTTGTTTGTCCCCAATACAGCAGCAATTTCAAGTGTACGAGCCATGATTGCTGAGTGGCTTGTACGACCACCAATGTTTGTTACAAAAGCTTTTACGAAATTTTTGTCCAATTGAGCAGTATCAGATGGAGTCAAGTCATGTGCAATCACAATCACTTCTTCATTAATAGAAGCAGGGTTCGGTAATTTCTTACCAAGAAGGTTTGCCAAAACACGTTTTGTAACGTCGCGGATATCCGCTGCGCGCTCTTGCATGTATGGGTTATCTTCCATTCCTTCAAAAATCGTGATAAACATGTCTGTTACTTCTTTCAGACCTGCTTCAGCATTTACTTTTTTAGCACGAATTGTTTCTTTAATTTGACCAATCAATTCTGGGTCAGCAAGAACCATTAAGTGAGCGTCAAATACTTGCGCTGCCTCTTCACCAAGCGTACCTACAGCCTTCTCGCGGATAAGAGAAAGCTCGTTTTGAGAAGCTTCAAGAGCATCATCCAAACGAGCCTCTTCTGCATTTGTATCTTCGACTGTAACAGTCTCGAATGATAAATCCGGTTGAACGAGTAGATATGCTTTAGCAACTGCAACACCATCAGATGCTGCGATTCCTTTAAGCATTTCTGTCATATTCTTATGCCAATCCTTCTTTTTCCATTGTTTCTGAGATTGCAGCGATAGCATCATCAGCGTCTGCACCTTCAGCAGAGATTGTAACGTCTGCACCTTGGCCAACACCAAGACTCATAACACCCATGATTGATTTAAGGTTAACTGATTTACCTTTGTATTCAAGAGTAATATCTGAAGCAAATTTGCTAGCAGTTTGTACCAACAATGTTGCTGGACGTGCGTGAATACCTGTTTCTGCCACTACGTGGAAATCTTTAGAAGCCATAGTTTGACTCTCCTTTTGTTCTTTCTTTTTTGAGTTATATCTGATAACCCTTACAATTTGGTATTATATCACCTTCTGTGATTTTTTTCAAGTGTTTTATGGGATTTCTTCTTTTTCCTTTCAGATAACTTGCTGAAAATCTTCTATTTTATATATCAAAATACATCATGTAGTTTTTTATATTTTTAACATTTAGAAAACGCTGTTATTTATGGGTTTTATTTTTTACAAACACTATATATTGTGTTTAATTATCTCTTATCTAAAAAAATCTACAATATTTAGTTCTTCTTCGTTGACAAAGATTTTTTTTCTGATATACTTAAGAAGTAATTAAATTTTGAAAGGGGAGTTACAGAATGGTAACCGTTTATTCTAAAAATAATTGTGTTCAATGTAAAATGACCAAACGATTCTTAGATAGTAACAACATCACATATCGCGAAATCAATCTTGACGAACAACCTGAATTTATTGAACAAGTTAAAGAGCTCGGCTTTAGCGCTGCTCCTATCATCCAAACACCGACTGAAGTTTTCTCTGGGTTCCAACCAGCAAAACTCAAAAAACTTGCTTAACAATCAGGACTCAAAGCTTCTATGTCAATCTTAGAAGCCTTTCTTTTGTAATGAATTAAAGGGAATTTTATGGGATTAAAACAACTCGAGGATGTAACTTACTTCCGTCTAAATAATGAAATTAACCGTCCAGTTAATGGTCAAATTATGCTTCATAAAGATAAAGAAGCTTTGGATGCATTCTTTAAAGAAAATGTTGAGCCTAACTCAATGGTATTTGATTCTATCAGAGATAAAATTGATTACCTCATCAAACAAGACTATATCGAAACAGCATTTATCAAGAAATATCGTCCAGAATTCTTAGAAGAGCTTTATCAATTTATTAAAGATCAAAACTTCCAATTCAAGTCATTCATGGCAGCATACAAGTTTTACAATCAATATGCCTTGAAAACTAATGATGGGGAATACTATCTTGAGAGCATGGAAGACCGTGTCTTCTTTAACGCTCTTTACTTTGCTGATGGCAATGAAACTATCGCAATTGATATTGCCAATGAAATCATCCACCAACGCTACCAACCTGCTACACCATCTTTCTTAAATGCAGGGCGTGCACGTCGTGGTGAATTGGTATCCTGTTTCTTGATCCAGGTTACAGATGATATGAACTCTATCGGACGTTCTATCAACTCGGCTCTTCAACTTTCACGTATCGGTGGTGGTGTAGGGATTTCACTCAGCAACCTTCGTGAAGCTGGAGCTCCTATCAAAGGATATGAAGGTGCTGCCTCTGGTGTCGTACCAGTTATGAAACTCTTCGAAGACAGCTTCTCTTACTCAAACCAACTGGGACAACGTCAGGGTGCAGGTGTGGTCTACCTCAACGTCTTCCACCCAGACATTATTGCCTTCCTTTCTACTAAGAAAGAAAATGCCGATGAAAAAGTTCGTGTGAAGACTTTATCACTTGGTGTTGTGGTACCAGATAAATTCTACGAATTAGCACGTAAAAACGAAGAAATGTATCTCTTCAGTCCTTATTCTGTTGAAAAAGAGTATGGCGTACCTTTCAACTATATTGATATCACTGAAAAATACGATGAATTGGTGGCAAATCCAAACATCCGCAAGACAAAAATAAAGGCGCGTGATTTGGAAACAGAAATTTCTAAATTGCAACAAGAATCTGGCTATCCTTATGTAGTCAACATCGATACTGCTAACCGCGCTAATCCAGTCGATGGTAAAATCATCATGAGTAACTTGTGTTCTGAAATTCTTCAAGTCCAAGAACCGAGCTTAATCAACGATGCTCAAGAATTCCTTAAAATGGGTACTGACGTTTCATGTAACCTTGGTTCAACAAACGTGGTCAACATGATGACTTCACCTGACTTTGGTCGCTCTATTCGAGCTATGGTACGTGCTTTGACTTTCGTTACAGATAGTTCTCATATCGTTGCTGTTCCTACTATAGACCATGGAAATAGCCAAGCACACACCTTTGGTCTTGGGGCTATGGGACTTCACAGTTATCTAGCTCAACAACTAATTGAGTATGGATCACCTGAGTCTGTTGAATTTACCAGCATCTACTTTATGCTCATGAATTACTGGACTCTCGTAGAATCAAACAATATCGCACGTGAACGCGGCATTACCTTCCACAACTTTGAAAAATCAGACTATGCCAACGGGACTTATTTTGATAAGTATGTAACTGGAGAGTTTGTTCCAAAATCTGATCGTATCAAAGAACTCTTCAAAGATGTCTTTATCCCAAGTGCTGCTGATTGGGCTGAACTTCGTGATAAAGTTAAAGTGGATGGTCTTTACCACCAAAACCGCCTTGCTGTAGCACCAAACGGTTCTATCAGCTACATCAACGATGTTTCTGCTTCTATCCACCCAATCACTCAACGGATTGAAGAACGTCAAGAGAAGAAAATCGGTAAGATTTACTATCCTGCTGCAGGATTGTCAACAGACACCATTCCTTACTATACTTCTGCATACGATATGGACATGCGTAAAGTAATTGATGTTTACGCTGCCGCAACTGAGCACGTAGACCAAGGACTTTCACTCACACTCTTCATGCGCAGTGATATTCCACAAGGACTTTACGAATGGAAATCAGAAAACAAACAAACGACACGTGACCTTTCTATCCTTCGTAATTATGCCTTTAATAAGGGAATTAAATCTATCTACTACGTTCGTACCTATACAGATGACGGTGGAGAAGTTGGCGCTAACCAATGTGAAAGTTGTGTGATTTAAGAACTCACTAAACCTTATTACTGGGATTCATTATTATTTTATTGATTAACATTAAAGAAAGAGATTTGTAATGGAAACTTACTACAAAGCCATTAACTGGAATGCCATCGAAGATGTCATTGATAAATCAACTTGGGAAAAGCTGACGGAGCAATTTTGGCTCGATACTCGTATTCCTTTGTCAAACGACTTAGATGATTGGAGGAAGTTGTCTAATAAAGAAAAAGACTTAGTAGGAAAAGTCTTTGGTGGTTTAACACTTTTGGATACTATGCAGTCTGAAACTGGGGTTAATGCTCTACGTGCTGATATCCGTACTCCTCACGAAGAAGCAGTTTTTAACAACATTCAATTTATGGAATCAGTCCATGCTAAATCTTATTCTTCGATTTTCTCAACCTTGAATACTAAATCTGAAATTGAAGAAATCTTTGAGTGGACTGATACAAATCCATATCTTCAGAAAAAAGCACAAATCATTAATGAAATTTATCAAAACGGTACTCCTCTTGAAAAGAAAGTAGCCAGTGTATTTCTTGAAACATTCCTCTTTTATTCTGGTTTCTTCACTCCGCTCTATTATCTAGGAAATAACAAGTTAGCTAACGTTGCTGAGATTATCAAACTCATTATTCGTGATGAATCTGTTCATGGTACTTATATCGGTTATAAATTCCAACTAGGCTTCAATGAATTACCTCAAGATGAACAAGAAAAGTTAAAAGACTGGATGTATGACCTTCTCTACACACTTTATGAAAATGAGGAAGGATATACAGAAAGCCTTTATGATACTGTTGGTTGGACTGAAGAGGTTAAAACTTTCCTTCGTTACAACGCCAATAAAGCTCTTATGAATCTAGGACAAGATCCGCTCTTTCCTGACTCAGCAGACGATGTCAATCCAATCGTTATGAATGGTATTTCGACTGGCACATCCAACCACGACTTCTTCTCTCAAGTTGGTAACGGATATCTACTTGGTGAAGTTGAAGCAATGCAAGACGACGATTACAACTACGGTTTAGATTAATTTAAAAACAAAAGAGCATCTATGTTTTTTTAACTTAGATGTTCTTTTGTTTTTGTTTATTTTTGTTTTCATTAAGTTGCTTTAATGTTTAAAATATGATAAAATAATATTAGATTATGGGGGTGATTCAATGCTAAAAAAAGAAAAACTAGATACGATTTTAGAAATTGTAAATACAAGAGGAACAATCACAGTTAAAGAGATAATGAATCGGCTAGATATTTCGGACATGACTGCTAGACGTTATTTACAAGAGTTAGCTGATAAGGATCTACTTATTCGAGTGCACGGAGGTGCTGAAAAACTTCGTTCTACTTCACTTTTAGTAAACGAACGCTCTAACATTGAAAAACAAGGTTTACAAATCGCTGAAAAACAAGAGATTGCTAAATTTGCTGGTCACTTAGTTGAAGAAAGAGAAACTATTTTTATCGGTCCTGGAACCACTCTCGAGTTCTTTGCTCATGAACTTCCAATTGATAATATCCGTGTGGTAACAAATAGCTTACCAGTATTCATTATCTTAAATGAACGAAAATTGACAGATTTAATTTTGATTGGTGGAAATTATCGAGAAATTACTGGTGCCTTTGTTGGAACTTTAACTCTTCAGGGCATCGAGAGCCTTCAATTTTCTAAAGCCTTTGTTAGTTGCAACGGAATCAAAGATCATGCTATTGCTACTTTTAGTGAGGATGAAGGTGAGGTTCAAAAATTAGCATTAGAAAATGCAAATAAAAAGATTCTTTTAGCTGATCATAGTAAGTTCGATAAATTTGATTTTTACAACTTTTATAATATTTCTGATATCGATACTATTATTTCAGATTCAAAACTTAGCGAAGAAACCCTACAAGATTTATCCAAACAAACTAATATTATCAAACCTTAATAAAGCATTCGTTAGTCGGATGCTTTATTTTTTACTCCAAAATAATTTAATACTCTCACAAAAAATAAGCCCATCGTCTTGATAGGCTTATTATATTAGTGTTGAAATGGCATAAAATCCGAATCAAAGGAAATGTTATCCGTTTCATCTGTGTCAACAAAATTTAAAAATAGCTTTTGAAATTCTTCGAGTTCATAGTCTGAATGACAAAGCCACTCCTTACCCGTCGAGACATACCATTTCCCAAGACTTGCAAGTTGTTCCTTGGTCAAAGATGGTATATGAGAGCACTGTTCAAAGTTAATAATATAAACTTTTTCATAGAGTGATTTAATAAAATCTTTGAGCATGAAATTTCCTCACTTGAATTCTATACATAATGACTATTAGTACTATTCAATCACTTGAGTTTCAGCTAGTTTCTTGTACCAATGTGCAGATTTCTTAGGATAGCGTTCTTGTGTATCGAAATCAACATAGAAGAGTCCATAACGTTTTTCATAACCATTAGACCATGAGAAGACGTCCATCAATGACCAGATGAAGTATCCTTTGACGTTTGCTCCATCTGCAATCGCATCAGACAATACTTCCAAGTGTTGTTTCACATAATCAATACGGCCATCATCGTAAACAGTGTTGTCCACAAATTCATCTTTGTATCCAAGTCCGTTTTCAGTGATGTAGATCTTCTTGTAGTTTGGATAGTCTTTCTTGACACGCATGATTTGGTCATACAAACCTTGAGGGTAGATAATCCAGTCCCAGTCAGTACGAGGCACATAGTCCGGAGCTACACGACGACCAACACCTTTGATTTGGTATTTAGAACTTCCTTTTTCACCTTTACCGTTGTGGATGATTTCAGTTTCACCATCAAAGGCTTCCATCCAGTCACTCATGTAATAGTTAATTCCAAGGAAGTCGTTCAAATCTTTAGCTGCTTCAAGCGCTGCAAAGTCTTCGTCACGAAGATCCAAGATACCACCATTAACTGAAAGAATGTGGTTTACACCTTCCATGGTTGCATCTGAATAGTGTCCAAGGTAAGTAGCATCCAAGATAAATTTGTTGTGGATGATATCTTCCAACTCCGCAGCACGAACGTCTGCAGGATTTTTAGGATCCAATGGATACTTAGTTGGAAGGGCGTGAACAACCCCGATTTCACCTTTATAGCCTTTGTCTTTGTACAATTTCACAGCACGAGCATGAGAAACCATCATATTGTGGTGAGATTGGAAGACTTTGGCAAGGTCGTATTGAATACCTGGTGGGAATTTACCTACCAAGTATTGACCATCACCGATTGGGCCGATTTCATTGAAGGTTGTCCAGTAGTTTACTTCTGGGAATTCTTCAAAACAGAAGGCAGCATAATTTACAAAGTGTTCGATATTTTCACGATTCAAGAAGTCTCCGTTTGAGTGAAGTGCTTCAGGTGTATCAAAGTGGTGAAGAGTTACGAATGGTTCTACATGACGTTTATGGCATTCTGCAAATAACTTATGATAGAATTCTACCCCTTTTGGATTTACTTCACCATAGCCAGTTGGGAAAATACGAGACCAAGCAATAGAAATACGGATTCCATTTACACCATATTCTTCTGCTAATTTTAAGTCTACTGGATATTTATGGTAGAAATCACTCGCTGGTTCAGCAGTATACCAATAGTTATCTGCTAAATATTTATCCCATGCAACTGGTCCTTTACCATCTGTATGAGTTGCACCTTCTGCTTGATAAGCTGCTGTTGCGCCACCGAAAATAAAATCTTTTGGAAGTGTTTTTGTCATTTTTTCACCTATTTCTTGATTGGATAAAATGAAAAGCGAGCGGAGAGGAGTTAGTGAGGTACCCTTCTCCATCTCACTTCAATCAACAGTATTTATTATTATTGAAATTGTTCTTGAACAAATGCAAGAGCACCTTTACCATCACGAGTCAACTTGATGTATTGAGCTCCTTCAGTCTTAGCCAATTTGATTCCAAGTTTATCTGTTTCAGCCTTCATGTCCTCATAGTTTGAAGCTACTTGAGGAGCAAGAATAACAAGGTCAAATTCTGGCAACATTTCACGGTGAGCACCATAGCCACCAGCGGCAGCCTTCACAGGAACATTGTATTCTGCAGCAGCTTTATTCAAAGCGTTGGCAAGAAGACCACTTGTTCCTCCACCCGCACAAAGAACGAGTACGTTGGTTTCTTCTGTAATTGTATTTTGTGCTGATTCTACTCCAGCTTTTTCAAGGATAGCATCAGCTTTAGCAGTATTGAAGTTTGCGGCTACTTTTTCTTTTAATTCATCGTTGGCTTTACCAGAACGTTCTTCTTCAAGAATTTGTTCGTCATAAACTTTAAGGAATGGATAGTAGATTGCAATATCCACTACGATTAACAATGCTGCAAGAGCAAATGACAAGAACTGGAAGTTTGTACCAAGAACAATACCTAGAGGCCCAGGTGTAGTCCATGGAAGGTTGGCAGTAAATGAGTTCATGCCGAGAGTTTCGATAAAGAACTTAAAGATCCATACGTTTGCAATAGGTGCGAAGATAAATGGAATAAAGAAGATTGGGTTCAAAACAAGTGGTGCACCAAACAAGATTGGTTCATTTACACCGAAGAATGTAGGAACTACTGAAGCACGTCCGATTGCACGATTACGCTTAGACTTACACAACCACATAAACATGAATGGAACTACAAGAGTTGCTCCTGTACCACCCATAGTGACGATAAACATTTGTGTACCAGATGTAAGGATCTTATCAGCGTGCATACCTTGTTGAAGAAGGTTCAAGTTGACTTCGGCATTTGCATAAGTAATCGCTGCAATGGCAGGTTCAACGATAGATGGGCCGTGAATACCGACAAACCAGAAGAAGGCAAAAGCACCAAAGATAATAGTAATACCAAGGTATCCATCAGCTGCAGAGAATAATGGAGCAAAGAATTTACCGATTGATTCTGCCACACTTGCACCAACAAAATGACGTGCTAATAAGTCAAGAGCATAAAGAGAAACAACTGAAAGCGTAAACGGAATAACGTCTTTAAAGACTTGTGAGATATTCGGTGGAACTTCGTCAGGCATGCGAATAGTAACGTTGTTCTTCACACAAACCTTATAGATAGCTACAGTTACAAAAGCTGCCAGGAAGGCTGAAAGCAACCCTTTTGTTCCAAGGAAACCAGTTGCAAAGCCACCCTCGATTGGGTCAGCTGCTAACATCAGCAAACCAACAATAGCCGCCAATAGCGTTGACATATAGTTGATTTGGTTGGTTTTCTCCATACTACGATTGACGGAGTCTGTTAAAGATTTAGCAGTGGTACCAGCTACCAAGACTGCTAGAATCCCCATAGAGTAGCTGTAAGGTTTCATCAAAAGTGCTACTACTTCATCAGACCATTTAAAGCCCCAAGAGTTTGGAACAAAAGCAATCAAGATAAAAATACTTGAGAAGAGAATGACTGGCATTCCTGCGATAAATCCATCACGAATAGCACGAAGATAGATATTTCGAGATAGTTTTTCAAAGAAAGGCTTTCCTTTCTCGATATAGGCAATTAACTTATTCATTATTTAGCTCCTCTTTTATAAAGTTCAATTAAATGATGCACCAAATCTTTTAGCAAGATTGTTGTCATCAGGTGATCTTGTCCGTGCATCATTGTGATGCTGTATGGAATTTCTTCCCCTGCAGCTTCTTGAGCAAGCATAGATGTTTGCGCTTTGTGAGCTTCCGCAATGCAACCTGCTGCTTCTTCAACAAGAGCTTCTGCTTTAGCAAAATCGCTAGCTTCAGCAGCCTTCAAAGCTTCTAATAATTTTGAACGAGCATCACCTGCATAGGCAACGATTTCAAAACCTAACAATGTTACTTCTTCTCTATTCATGATAGAATTCTCCTTATATATTTTTTAGTAAAGCGTTATGACAATAAACGTTGGATGTGTAGAACAAGATAAACTCGTTCACTCTTGTAGAGGTCAAGACCAGTTTCCTGAGCAATGACCTCATAAATTTTGCTACCAATCTCGAATGATTCTGGATAGGTATTCTTTATATGTTCTTCCATATCGAGCAAGGATTGATTATCATCGCGACTACGATCCAGATAATCCAAGAAATAATTTAGATGAATCATAAAGCGGTCGTAGAAATTATTATTTTCAGGTGTTCGCTGGATTTTATAACTCTTCAAAACGCTTTCGACCCTCTTTAAAATTTCCTTTCTCTTATCAATCGACTCAACAACTTCGACTTCACTCTCACCTTCGGCATTGATGAAATGATAAGCGATACGAATGATTTCGTCTTCAGGAAAATTTTCTGTCAGTTTTTGACGATAAATTTCAAAAGCTTCTTGTGCAATTTGAAAAGCGATAGGATATTTGGCAGAAATGTCAGGCAAGTTACTATCCTTATAGCGTCCTTGGCTAATAGCCTGATAAGAACAATAGATATGGTCTGTCAGAGTGACGTATAGATACTCTTGGACAGGATATTGATATTTTTTAGAAAGATTATCAATAATCTCATAAGTGACTGTAATAAAATCAAGCGGTACATCCTTTAGAAGAGCCATAAAGTTTTCTCGCGACTCTTCTGTTTTCATCCGAAAAACTTTTTCAACCTGATCCTCAGAAATCAAATCTCCTTTCTTCTTACCGAACGAAATACCCTTACCAATTACGATCAACTCCTCTCCCTTGCTATTCCGCACGAGAGAAACATTGTTATTCATTGGATTTAATATCCGATACATGGCAACCTCCTTGCCCTATTATTTAAGTTTTGTGAGCATAAAAAATGATCACAAATGAACTCAAAAAATATACATCTGAGTCATCTGTGATCATGCCTAATATTACTTAGTAACACTCACTTTGTATTAACTTGTGATTTAAGTATAGCACAAGATTTTTATTTTGTAAACCTTTACATACAACTTTTTTTTAAAGTTTTTTAGCTAGGTTTTAGGACATAAAAGGGGGGAAATTTAGACACGTTCAGTCCATGAAGTAGCTGTTGTTTGAAGTACTTTATTGAGTTCATCAATGTTTTCAAATCCAGTTGTACGAAGCCATTCGCGAGCTGCTACTTCACCTTCTTTGATATAAGGTTCAACTGAACCCGCCCAAGTAGCACGACCACAAAGTACACCGTTGAAACGAGCACCTGAATCATGAGCAAAGACAAGTGTTTCTTGGAATAATTTAGCTGATACACCTGCACTCAAGTAGATGTATGGCAAGTTAGTAGCTTCGTCTTGAGCTTTGAAGAATGCTGCTGCTTCTTCACGGCTGTAAACAACTTCTCCATCACCAAATCCTTCAACATATTTCACGTTTACTGGAACTTCAACTTTCAATACATCAATGTTGAAACGTGGATCAGAGAATACTTTCATAGCTTCGATAACTTTACGAGGTTTTACTTTCGCATATTCTACAGAACCAGCATCTGCAATTTTTTCATCGTAAGCCAAAATTTCCAAGAAGAAAGGAATATCTTCAGCAACACATTCAGAACCAACACGTTCGATGTATGCTTGTTTTTGTTGGTTCAACTCATCTGAACTATCTACATCATAGTAAAGCAAGAATTTAACTGCATCAGCACCTTGTTCTTTGATACGTTTTGCAGACCAAACATCCAAGCAGTCAGGCAAACGTTTTGTGCTTGAAGTATCATATCCTGTTTTTTCATAAGCAAGGAGAAGACCAGCTTCTTTATCCAAAGCTTTAGTTGCAGGAAGTCCGTATTCAGGGTCAAGAAGCATAGATGAAGCATATTTTGTCAATTCATCAGCTACCAAGACTTTCAATTCTTCCATTTGTGCAACTGTTGGTGCTTCATCTTGGTATTGAGCCATCAAACGTTTCAAAGCTCCACGTTGGTCAAAAGCAAGAGCTGAAATAATACCATTTTTGTCAGAAAGTTTTTCTAAATATGCACGTTTTTGTGTTGATAAAACCATTTTATACCTCTTTTACTGTTAATTGATTAAATAGTGTTTGATAATTGGACATGTTTACATGACCAGTCATTTTTTCTTGAGCATTTAGCATTCCAAGAACATTAGCTTTTTTAAGCAAATCTTGGTCAGATTCTTTGTGGAACAAACCTGAAGAAATCCCTGCAACTGTAGAATCTCCTGACCCAACAGGATTAACCACTTGAATTTTTGGAATATCTACTTTATAGAAAGTATCTCCATGTTTTGCAAAGGCTCCATTCGCACCTAACGATACGATAATCCATTCAATTCCTTCAAATAAAGGTTCTTGAAGAACTGCCTTTAACTCTTCCAAATCTTCAGAAATCTCTCTTCCAAGGAGTTGAGATAACTCTTCATTATTTGGTTTGATGACTGTTGGCTTGTGATCTGATTCCAAAACTGCTTGAAGTGCAGCACCTGAGCAGTCGAGAACTACCGGTTTACCTGCTTGATTCGCTAGATGAACAAGATTAGCATAATAATCTACTGTAAGACCAGCTGGTAGACTTCCTGAAATTGCAACAACATCAACAAGGTTCAACAATTCTTTAAAATGTCCAAGGAAACCTTGACCTTCTTTTTCTTGAATTTTTGGACCTTTTTCAAGGATTTCTGTTTGATTGTCTCCGTGGAGAATAGCAATACAGTTTCTCGTTTCACCAGCAATTGTATAGAAATGTTTTTTGACATCTCCACCAATATTTTCTAGCAAATATTCTCCGAGTTTACCACCAACTAGACCAGTTGCGGCAACAGGATCACCAAACTCTGACAAAACGCGTGTTACATTGAGTCCTTTACCACCAGCGGTTTTCGTAACATCAACAACACGATTGACTGTATCAATTTTCAACTCATCCAAAGGATATGAAATGTCAATGGATGGGTTCATTGTGACTGTTAAAATCATAGGTCACCTCTTAGTCGTGATATTCACCGCGATCCCATTTTTCAAGGAATTCTGTAAAGAAGTTAGCATCTGTTTGATGAGCATTATGAGTTTCAACATGCTCGATTTTAGCAATCAATTTTTTGTTTTCTTCAGTTGGTTTGTATTCTGCGTGGATGAAAGCTTCAATAATATCGCACATCAACAATTCACCAGTGATTTTACCACCGAAACCAATAACGTTTGCATTCAATTGTTCTTTCGCATAAAGAGCTGTAGTCATATCACGTACCAAAGCTGAACGGATACCAGGAACTTTATTAACAGCGTTATTGATACCAACACCAGTACCACAGATACAAACACCAAGATCAGCTTGTCCGCTTGTTACAGCTTCCCCAACTTTTTTACCAAAGATTGGGTAGTGAGTACGTGTATGGTCGTAAGTACCGAAGTCGATAACTTCATAACCTTTTGATTTCAAAAATTCTGAAACCGCCATTTTTTCATCTGTTACAATATGGTCACATCCGATTGCAATTCTCATTTTTCTGTTACCTTCCTTTTTAATACTCTAATTAACACATTTTGTTCAACATATCAACACGGATTTGGTGACGACCACCATCGTATTTACCGTTAACAAATCCTTTAGCAATATTTTTAGCCAATTCATCACCAACGATTTCAGCACCCATAGTAATCATGCGTGAGTTATTGTGTCCACGAGTCATATAAGCTGAACGTTCGTCAGAAACTTCCGCTGCAACCATTCCTTTAAGTTTAGTAGCTACCATAAATGGACCAGCACCATAGGCATCAATAACAATACCAAGATTTTGTTCTTCTTTGTTTACTTCTGCAGCAACAGCAAGAGTCACATCAACAAAGTCTTGACCTTCAGCTGTTACATCCACAACGTGGAAGTTTTCTTTTTCCAAGAAGTCTTTTACAACTTCTTTCAATCTTAAACCTGCAGCATCTGCACCGATAACAATAGACATATTGTATACTCCTTTTTATATAATAGACCAGTAACAATTGCTTGGTGCTGGATATCAAAATCACCTTAACCAAGTAGTTACTAGTAGTTTTGTTGACTGTTTAATGTAAGAATGAACTTTTCATTCACCCTTAATAACTTCTCCTTAGAGAAAGTTAAAGAATTATTTGTAAAACAAACACAAATTTTTCTTTATAAACATAATATACTACTATTGTTTAAAAAAGTCAACATTTTATGTTTGTTTTTGTTTATTTTTATAGAATTTCAATATCAAAACCAATTTGATCATCTTGACCTGGTTTTAAAATACGAACATCCTTTTTATCCTCTAAGTGGTCACCTTCTTCCAAAGAAGTAGATAACCCTGACCATGGTTCCAATGCAATGAAAGGACCTTTATTAAGTGTTGACCAAACGATTAAGTATGAAAATTCACTAAAATCTAACTTCAATCCTTTTTCGTGCTTACGCGATTTCAAGTATACGATTCGTGAATTTAATTTATCTAGAGTAACAGCGTCATGACTAAATAAATCATAACTCAAGTCGAGCTCTTTTTGATTATCTAACCATGGACTTCTATCTTGAAAATCGAGTAGCCCTGTTTCAGGGAAGGAACGTGGAACTGTGCAAGATTCGACCTTGTCAAATTCTAAGTAATAATCTTCGTATGCTTCGTCGGTTAGCAACGGACAGTTAAAACCTGGATGTCCTCCGATAAAGTATGGCATTTCCTTAGCAGTTTCTTTATTTGTCACATGATACTGAGTTCGAATTTTTTTACCTGTCACAGTATAAGTGATTTCAAGACGGAAATGATAAGGATAATTTTGATACATTCCTTCATCATCTTCAATCGCAAATGTCACAGAATCATTTGTTTGACTGACTAATTCAAATTCCTTTTTGCGAACTAAACCATGACGTGGAATTTTCCCAGTTAATTCCTTTTGATCATCTGATAAATACAAGTATTGGTCATCTCTAATGGAACCACAAATCGGGAAAAGAACAGGTGCCTGTCCACTCCAATAAGTTGGATCTCCTTGCCACAAATATTCAACTCCATCCTTGTCTTTTATGGAAGATAGTGCTCCACCAAAAGTTTGAAATTGAACAGTTAACTCATCTGATTTTATTTCAATTGTCATGTATACCTCCTTTTTGAATATTTAGAAAAAACTAGGCCGCCCACTCCACCTTTCGGAAATTGACAACCTAGTTTATTCAATTTACAGTTTATTGGAGTGAGTTATTTTGCTTTTGCTGCATATTCTTCGTTACGTTTAATCATTTGTTTTCTGTACCATGCAAAGATACCGATATAGAAAACAAGGAAGACTACTGCACCAAGAATCGCTTTAACATCACCTGTTGTTGCATTACCAATAGTCCAACCAAGAAGTTTTTCGATTGGTCCTTCAAGTGTTGAGTGAGTAATCAATTGAGTTTGATCTACACCTGCTGGGAATGCACCTACACCTTTAGCAAGTTCTGTTGCGAATGGTGCAATAAGTGTACCTGAAAGAAGGAAGAGTGGCAATAAGAGTGTTCCGAAGATAATCATACGGAGCAATTTACCACGTGTAACTACCAAGAGAGCTGGAGTTACACCCATAGCGATGATACCTGCAAGTGGTAAAATACCATTACCTACGTGAGAAAGAAGCACAGCTTCTACCAACATGATTGGAGCAAGTACGTTTGCACAAGCCCAGATTTCAGCACGACCAGCAATGAAAGGCCAGTCAAGACCAATGTTGAATTTACGTCCTTCAAGACGTTTAGTAGCAACGTTTGTAATACCTTGTGAAAGTGGTTCTACGGCTGCGATGAACCATGAACCGATAAGTGAGAAGAGCTCCAAGCAGACACCTGCAGTCAAACCAAGAGACAACCAGCCTTTAACAACTAATTCCCATGACCCTGCATCTTCTGTTCCTGGAACTGGATGTGGAGTACCCATCAATCCAATGACAATACCAAGAATGAAACCGATAAAGAATTTAGATCCCCAGAAACCGATTTTCTTGTTCAATTTTGCAGCATCAAAGTCGTATTTATCAAGACCCGGCATAACTTTATCAAAAATCTTGTCCAAAACCATGATAACTGGGTTCATCATATAGTTCATGTGAGTTGATGTCATTGGAGATGAACTTGGTGCATTAAGCAAATCATCAAATGTTGGTTTCATCAAGTCAGAGTTAATAATTTTCATAACACCAACAAGAACAACTGCTGCAGTTGCGATGAAGAGTGATACTCCTTGACTTACACCGTGGTTATCAGCATACCATTTAATCAAAAGACCTGTGATAGATAAGTGCCAAATATCAAAGATATCGACATCCAATGTATCAGTTTTCTTCATTGCTAGCATAATAACGTTAACAATTAACATGACAAGCAAGAAGTATAGAGTCCAAGCAGAACCCCAAGTGATTGTAGCAAGTGGTGCCCAACCTACGTCAGTGATATTCAGTTGAAGTCCTGTGTTTTCAACGAATTTTTTAAGTGATTCTGAGAATGCACCATTTAACATACCGATGATAGCACCGATACCAGTAAGAGCGATGGCAAGTTTAATACCACCTTCAAGAGCTTTGGAGAATTTAACTCCGAACAATAGGGCCAAAACTGTCAAAATGATTAACATGATGATAGGGCCACCCATAGCCAAAATTGGTTTGAAGAAATCATTGGCTAATTGAATAATGACATCCATAATAGAACCTCCCTTTTTTTATAGTTTTATGAATGTATACAATAAAATAAATATTAGCTTAATCCGCGCTCTTTAATAGCAGCTTCAATGCTGTCATAAACAGGTGCACTCATAGCCGGAATACGGAATAAGATTGGACCAGCTTCAATAACTGGAATATCTGGTTCAAAACCTAAGTCAGTTGCAGCAATTGGAGTGAATAAGTCATAACCTTTGATAAGCTCTTCATTGACATCTTTTACCATTACCGCATCACAATGAACATCATAACCACGATTTGAAAGTTCTTCTTCAAGAGCACTCTTAATTTGGTGGCTTGAGTTAACACCTGCACCACAGGCAGCGAGAATTTTAATCATTTGGATTTCCTCCATTTTTTTATATACGTTTTAAGCAGTTGCCTCTGTTATATATTGAAACAGAGCTTCTGGTTCTGTAATCTTAGCCAAATCTTCGAGATGACCAGGCCCAGTAAAGAAGTCCATTAACTGAGCAAGAATATTTGTTTGGCTTGAACTTGAATTATTAATGATGAAAAAGAGTAATGATACTTCAACTTCCTTGTCAGGAGCAATCATATTATGAAATGTAACTGGTTTTGGTAAACGAACTACCACTACTTTTTCAGCTAAATTGTGAACTGTGTCCGTGTGAGGAATAGCTACATTAGGAAGATCTTTCCCTAAAAATTCCATATCTAGACCAGTCGGAAATGATTTTTCACGTTCAATTAAGGCCGATCGGTAGGTATCCGTAACAATTTTTCGTTCTTCCAATAAGGAAGCAACCTGATCAAAGAGTTGTTCTTGATTATCCGCTTCTAAGCAAAATACTAAGTCTTTGTCAAAGAAATGATCTAATCCCATAACATTCTCCTTCCATATTTAACTTTTATGTTCTAAGTATAACACTATATGAAATCGTTGTCAAGTTTTTTATTATCGTTTTCTGTTTGGTTTTCAATGTTTTTTGTTTGGTTAGAGGATTATTATGAGTGTATGAAACATCTTTCATATAAAATACGACAAAAAAGCAGGATAGCTATCCTGCTTTTATTTTAATCTTTTTTAACAGTCCAACTTTGCTCAATCAACGGAAGCATATCCTTTAATACTTCAGGTGTTCCCTCTAATGAGACGTATCTGAACTTACCATCGTCTGACTTAAAGATCCAGATAACTAAATATTTTCCATTTTTAGCAATACAGTTTACGACATAGGCATCATAGCCACCAATTTTTGACTTAGATCCCCATACTTTTGAGAAATCTTTACTCTGTTTTCTTGTTTGATAAATGCTTGTCGAAACTTGAACAGCATCAAGAGCAGCGTATTCACTTTCACTAACACCTAGGTGCTCTGGTTTAAGGGTATTTAAGGTAACGATATTGACATCAGTTCCATCACAATACTGAATATCATCACCGCCCTCAATTTCCGTGAAATGAATCCAAGATTTTGGAACCTTTACATAGCCATATGCATCCGATCCGATTACTTGTGTATCTTTAATGGTTGATTCAGCTACCGTTGTTGAATCTTGAACTGTAGTAGTTTCCTGAACTGTTGTTGCTTCTTTTTTAGTTTTTAAAGTATTACAAGCAGCGAGGAAAAGACAACACACCAAAAGCGTGGTCAAACTAATTCGTTTTTTCATAACTGTTCTCCTTTTGCATTTTTTTATGTATGTACAGAGAGATATAAAATAATAACTTAATGTAGAAAAATACTATTCTTCATCCATGCTCAAAACGCTAAGGAAGGCTTCTTGCGGGACTTCTACAGAACCGATAGCTTTCATACGTTTCTTACCAGCTTTTTGTTTTTCGAGGAGTTTACGTTTACGCGAAACATCTCCTCCGTAACATTTGGCAAGGACGTTCTTTCGAAGAGCTTTAATATCAGTACGTGCGACAATTTTTTGACCAATTGCTGCTTGGATAGGGACTTCAAATTGTTGACGTGGAATGATTTTCTTTAGCTTATCCACGATGAGTTTCCCACGTTCGTAGGCAAAATCTTTGTGAACGATAAAGCTGAGAGCATCAACCTTGTCACCATTCAAAAGAATATCCATTTTCACAAGTTTAGATGGACGATATTCTGATAATTCGTAGTCAAAGCTCGCATAGCCACGTGTCGAAGACTTGAGCTTATCAAAGAAGTCAAAGACAATTTCAGCTAATGGAATTTGATAGATAACATTGACACGATTTTCATCAATATAATCCATGGTTACAAAATCACCACGTTTACGCTGAGCCAGTTCCATAACTGCTCCCACAAATTCCTGTGGTACCATTATTTGAGCTTTAACATAGGGCTCTTCAATGGTTGCAATCTTAGTTGGGTCTGGAAATTCAGATGGGTTAGAAACATCCATAAACTCACCGTCTGTTTGGTTTACCTTGTAGATAACAGATGGTGCAGTCATGATGAGGTCGATATTGAACTCGCGCTCTAAGCGTTCCTGAATAACATCCATATGAAGAAGTCCAAGGAAGCCACAACGAAAACCAAATCCAAGAGCTTGAGAGGTTTCCGGTTCAAACTGCAAACTAGCGTCATTGAGTTGTAATTTTTCAAGAGCTTCACGGAGATCATTATATTTGTTAGACTCAATTGGATAGAGACCTGCGAAAACCATTGGGTTCATCTGTTTGTAACCATGTAATGGTTCATCAGCTGGATTAGAAGCCAAAGTTACAGTATCACCAACACGTGTATCCTGAACAGTCTTGATTGATGCAGCAATATAACCGACATCACCAGTTGCCAAGAAATCACGACCTACTGCTTTTGGAGTAAAAATCCCAACTTCAGTAACATCAAAGGTCTTGCCATTACTCATGAGCTGAATCTTATCACCTGGTTTGACAACTCCGTCCATGACACGAACTTGTAAGATAACACCTCGATAAGCATCGTATACGGAGTCAAAGATCAAAGCCTTAAGAGGAGCTGTTACATCACCAGTTGGCGCCGGAACCTTTTCAACGATTTGTTCAAGAATCTCTTCGATACCAATACCAGCTTTAGCTGATGCTAATACTGCCTCACTAGCATCTAGTCCAATAACATCCTCAATCTCTGCACGAACGTGCTCTGGATCTGCTGCTGGTAGGTCAATTTTATTAATAACTGGAAGAATTTCCAAATCATTATCCAAGGCAAGATAGACATTTGCAAGCGTTTGAGCCTCAATCCCTTGGGCAGCATCGACAACCAAAATCGCACCTTCACAAGCTGCTAGTGATCGTGATACTTCATAGGTAAAGTCAACGTGTCCAGGTGTGTCAATCAAGTGAAAAATATAAGTCTCACCATCTTTTGCTGTGTAATTCAATTCGATAGCGTTTAGTTTAATGGTAATCCCGCGTTCACGCTCCAAGTCCATGCTGTCTAATAATTGATCTTGCATTTCACGACTAGAGACTGTTTCCGTCTTTTCTAAAATACGATCAGCTAGAGTTGACTTCCCATGGTCGATGTGAGCGATAATAGAGAAATTTCGAATCTTCTCCTGTCGTTTTTTTAATTCTTCTAAGTTCATGCTTCTCTTCCTTTCAGGGTATCTATTATTATAAGTTGTTTTAAACATTTTGACAAGATAATACCCTGCTAGGAGTATTAATCTTCAGCAACAAAGCCATCATTTTCAATGAAATAGTGCTCAGTCATTCCTTGGTCTGCAAAGATAATACCATGAAGAACACCACCAAAGACAGCTCCTCCATCCATACCGACTTTTCCATCTTTTGTAATCCACAAATCAGAAGTGCCTGGTTCTTGATCTAACAACCCATATACGGGTGTGTGTCCAAATACAATGGTCTTACCAGTATGATTTTCTGCTTCATGGAATGGTTTTCGTAACCAAACTTTTTTATAATCGGTTGTGTCATGCCAATCATCAAGCGTCAAGTCAACACCTGCATGAACAAAGATATACTTATCCGTTTCAATCACAAAAGGCATTTGGCGAATAAATTCAACTAAATCTGCTGCTTCTGTTTTTACTCGTTCAGCATCCTTTATAGCATCTACTGGTGCATCTAGGGGACGCCCTAAAATAGAGTTAATTGTAGTATCACCACCATTTCGGCGATAATGGTCGTAACTTTCCTCTGGATTATCAAGCCATGTTAAAAACATATACTCATGATTTCCGGAGATACAAGTAGCTCCTTTATGATCTACCAAGTCTTTGACTATTTCTAACACACGTCGGCTATTTTCACCTCTATCGATTAAATCCCCTAAAAAGAGTAACGGTGTCTGACCATCCCAAGTTTTGAGGAGGTCTTCTAACATACCTGCTTTTCCGTGCACATCTCCAATAACGTAGTAATTTGACATTTAATTTACCTTGCCTTTCAATAATTCTCTTGCTTGTGATAAGGCAGCTTCTGTTACATCATCACCAGCCAACATCTTGGCTACTTCTTGTATGCGTTCTTCAATGGTTAATAGTCGAACAGTTGAAACGGTCGAATGAGTGTCACTAATCTTCTCAATGAAGAACTGATAATCAGCAATAGCGATGACTTGTGGAAGATGCGAAATGGCCAAAACTTGACCATGTTGCCCAATCTTATATATCTTTTGTGCGATGGCTTGAGCCACTCGACCAGAAACACCCGTATCTACCTCATCAAATACGATACTCGTTTTGCCTTCTCTTCGAGAAAAGGCTGATTTAATAGCCAACATCAAACGAGATAACTCACCACCAGAAGCTACTTTTACTAATGGTTTAAAGTCTTCCCCAGGGTTGGTTGAAATATAAAATTCAACTGCTTCATTCCCTTCACGACTAAATTTACCTTTGGTAAATTGAACCTGAAAACGCGCCTTATCCATGTAGAGGTCTTTTAGTTCTTGCTGAATTTCATTTTCTAATTGTTGGGCTAGCTTGTGACGAGCAGAGGAAAGCTGGCCTGCTAAATCAACAAGACTTACTTCCAATTTTTTGAGTTCTGCTTCCATATCTTCTGAAGATAAATTATTACCAGTCAGAAGATTGTATTCTTCAGTTATTTTAGCCAAATATAGCAAAACATCGTCGACACTTCCACCATACTTACGAGTGATAGCATGAATGAGATCTAAACGACTTTCAATTTGCATTAAGCGATTCCCATCGAAATCGAGATCTTCAATAATATCCTCTAAACGCTTCGTGACATCCTCTAAAACATAATAAGATTCAGATAGAGATGTAGAGATTTCACGGTACTCTGGGTCATACTCTTCTAGGCTTTCCATATCATTCATAGCAGAACGAACATTTGCCAGACTAGAAAACTCTTCATTATCCAACATCGCATAAGCATTGGTTAGCGTGTCCGCTATATTTTTATAATTTAGAAGTTTATCTCTTTCTTGAGTTAGTTTGATATCTTCTGATGGTTGTAAGGCTGCTGACTCAATTTCAGCCATCTGAAATTCAAGCATTTCAATACGAGCCTTGTGTTCCTCTTGATTTTTTTTAATCTCAAAAAGTTGCTTACGCATTAGTCGGTAAGCATCAAAATGTTCTTGATAACCTTGCTTGAGTTCCAAAAAATCTGCATTTCCAAACTCATCTAACATTTGAATATGCAATTGTGGACGCATTAACTCTTCTTGGTCGTGCTGACCATGAATATCAACTAGGTGCTGTCCTATTGAGCGTAGAACAGAAAGATTGACCATCTGTCCATTGATTCGACTAACACTTCGCCCGTTTTGTAAAATTTCACGACGGATAATAATCTCATCGCCTAACTCAAGACCTTGCTCATCAAAAATCTCTTGTAAAGCTCGACTATTTTCAATTGAGAAAAGACCTTCAATTTCTGCCTTGGCCGCACCATGGCGAATGACATCAGTAGTAGCTCTGGCTCCTAACATCATGTTCATAGCATCAATGATGATAGACTTCCCAGCACCAGTTTCACCTGTTAGAACGGTCATTCCTTTTTCAAAATTAAGGGAAATAGCCTCGATGATAGCAAAGTTTTTAATTGAAATTTCAAGTAACATAAGGTTCTACCACTTTTTAACTTGTTCAACAATTTCTATAGCTGCTTCTTCAGTTCGCGCAACAATTAAAATCGAATTATCATCTGCTAAACAGCTAAAAATTTTATCTGCAAATGTTTGGGTTAATTGACTTTTAACAAAAATTGAATTTCCAGGAATGACATCTAAATTGATGAGATTTCCCATTCTCTCAAAACTTTCGATATTGTCCTCAGCTAAACGTAAACTTTTAACCACTGACTTCGGTAATTCGTAGACATAAGTGTTGTCTTTCAATGGGATTTTTACAATTCCTAATTCTTTGATATCCCGTGAAACGGTTGCTTGTGTAGCAGTAATCCCCGCTTTTTTTAAGTATTCAACAATTTCTTCCTGTGTTCCGATTTGATAATCTGAAACAAAGCGTCTAATTTTTTCAAGTCTTTCTTTTTTATTCATCTTTAAATTCTCTATGTGCCTTTTCTACAATTTCTTCTATATTGCCAGATATACAGCTACTGGCCTCTTCTTCCTTCCGCAAATAGGCTAAAAATTCAATATTCCCGTGTCCACCTTGGATGGGAGAGAAATCCAATCCTAAAACTGAGAATCCTTCATCAACTGCCATTTTAGTAACTGATTCTAAAACATGTTGGTGAACTTTGGCATCTCTGATAATTCCATTTTTACCAATCTGTTCTCGGCCTGCTTCAAATTGAGGTTTGATGAGAGCTACTACCTGACCTTTATCTGCTAAAACACGATGCAAGGCTGGTAATATTAAACTCAAGGAAATAAAACTCACATCGATACTTGCAAAACTAGGCTCTTCTTCAAAGTCAGTTTTTTCAGCATATCGAAAGTTAAACTGTTCCATGCTAACAACCCGTGAATCTTGACGCAATTTCCAAGCAAGCTGATTGGTACCGACATCAACAGCATAGACTAGCTTAGCAGCGTTTTGAAGCATGACATCCGTAAATCCTCCTGTAGAGGCACCAATATCGATAGTTGTTTTGCCTTCAACTGATATGTCGAAGTTTTCCAAGGCTTTCTCAAGTTTCAAACCTCCACGGCTCACATACTTCAGTTTTTCCCCCTTGAGTTTTAATTCAGTATCATCCGGAATCTTTTCTCCTGGTTTATCAAAACGCTCACCATTCAGAACTGCAATCACTAATCCAGCCATTACGCCACGCTTAGCCTGTTCTCTTGTTTCAAATAAACCTTGTTTATAGGCAAGTACATCTACTCTTTCCTTAGCCATTCACTCTCAAACTTTCTACTATTTTTACAATTGGTTCTTTATCAAAGTCGACTAATTGGCTAATCTCGTCTAATTTTTCATTAGCCTGATCCAAAGTTTGGTTACAAAAAACTTTTGCCTCATCCAATCCTAACAAAGCAGGATAGGTTGATTTCTCAGCTTGCAAATCTTTTTGTGGTGTTTTACCAATTTCCTCAAAACTAGCAGTAACATCAAGGATATCATCTCTCACTTGAAAAGCAAGCCCAATCAGCTCTCCAACTGTTTTTAGTTTTGCTTGTAATTCTGGTGCTAATTCTGCAATGATTGCAGCTGCTTGGAAAGGATAGGCTAGCAACTTCCCAGTTTTATTAGCATGAATAGTCTGAAGCTCATCTAAAGACAAACACTGATGTTCGCCCTCCATATCTAAAACTTGACCAGCTACCATGCCCATACTTCCAGATGCAAGTGATAAGTTCGCTATCAAATCTACTTTGGTTTGACTTGGTAAATCTGCCTGCGCTATTAAGGCATAAGGATCTAAAAAGAGGGCATCACCGGACAAAATAGCTAAATCTTCTCCAAAGACTTTATGATTGGTCAAACGTCCTCGGCGATAATCGTCATTATCCATAGATGGCAAATCATCATGAATCAAGCTTCCTGTGTGAATCATCTCAAGCGCTGCTGCAACCTTAGCATGAGCTGGTGTAATGGGCACCTGCAGAGATTCTAACACTTCTAAAAGAAGATAAGGACGAATGCGTTTTCCCCCTGCATGAACTGAATAAAGAACAGCTTCTCTCAAACTTGATGAAACTTGTTTGTCGCCATAAAATTTCTCTATTGCAGACTCAACCAGAGTTAGTTTTTCCTGCTTGTTCATTCTAGTTCACTTTCTGTACCATCTTCTTGCATAACTTTAACCAAGGTCTTTTCAGCTTTATCAAGAGTTTCTTGTAACTCTTTTGATAAGAGCATTCCCTTTTGAAATGCAGTGATTGCTTCTTCAAGAGCAATGTCTCCATTTTCTAAACTTTGGACAATGGTTTCCAGTTCTGCTAGGTTTTCCTCAAATTTCTTTTGCTTTGACATCTTTTACCTCTAATTTTACTTGACCATCTCGCATAAGGAGAGTTAACTGGTCTTTTTTCTTTAGAATTTGTACAGAATCTACTACAGTATCTTCTTTTTTTACAATCGCATATCCACGAGCTACAATACGACCAGTGTCCAACATCATCAGTGCTTCTGACAATCGTTTCACTTCAGCGACCTTGGCATCGTAAACCACTGCCATCTGACTACGGAGTAACTTTTCCAATTGTAGCAGGCGGTCCTGGTAACGTTGAATCTTATTAATTGGTGATAACTGTTCTAAACGATGAACTTGTTCCAAGACCTTTTGTTGTTGCCTTACAAGTTCTGTATTTACACTTTGTTTAAGACGAAGTTGCAACTGATCCAATCGTTGTAAATAGCTATCATACAAACGCTCTGGTTGCCTGAAGATGACAGATTGACTTAGCACTTTTAAGGCTTTTTCTTTTTTTGATAAAGTATTTTGTACGGCCGTAGCCATCCGTTTTTCTTGATTTTTTAGATAAGTCAGAAGGTCAAACTTACTAACAGGTGTTGCTAATTCGGCTGCAGCTGTTGGTGTTGCCGCTCTCTTGTCCGCTACAAAGTCTGCCAAAGTTACATCCGTTTCGTGCCCTACGCTTGAAATAACGGGTAAGCGTGATTCGAAAATAGCACGAACAACAATCTCTTCGTTAAAAGCCCAAAGATCTTCGATGGAGCCACCACCTCGACCGATGATCAGAACATCTAAATCTTCTCGTTCATTTGCTCTTGCAATATTACGAGCAATTTCCTCTGCAGCACCGTCTCCTTGAACTTTTGTGGGATAAAGGATAATCTCCACACCTGGAAAGCGTCTGCCCACAGTAGTAATAATATCTTGAATAACAGCTCCACTACGACTGGTTACTACACCAATGCGTTTTGAAAACTGCGGAATTGCTTGTTTAAAACGATCTTGAAACAGCCCTTCTTCCGAAAGTTTCTTTTTCAGTTGTTCAAACTGAATAGCAAGCGCACCGACACCATCTGGTTCAGCCTTTTCAATGATAATGGAATAACTACCACTCGGTTCATAGACTTGGACACGGCCGACCACATTGACCTTCATACCTTCTTCCAAATCAAAACCAAGTTTCTGATAGATACCTGACCAAATGGTTGCTTGGATAACAGCACGATCATCTTTTAGAGAAAAGTATTGGTGAGTTGGACGCTTCCGGAAGTTAGAAACCTGACCAGTTAAATAGATCCGTTCTAAGTATGGGTCTTTATCGAATTTCATTTTTAGATACTTGGTCAAAGTTGTTACCGATAAATACTTTTCCATCTCAGCCTCCCTCTTTCTCAAGTTTTTCCTGAGTATTATTATACCAAAAAACCGTTTAAAAATCTCTTTTTTCACCTCTAGAATACGAAAACAAGACTAGATTTCTTTGACCTTATCTTATAATATACAAAAGCCCTCGGAAAAAATCCAAGGGCTTTAATTAGTTCAATGAACTATTTTATTTTTTCAAGTTGTAGAATGATTCCAATCCACGGTATTCAGCTACTTCACCAAGTTGATCTTCGATACGAAGTAATTGGTTATATTTAGCGATACGGTCAGTACGTGAAAGTGAACCAGTCTTGATTTGTCCTGCGTTTGTTGCAACTGCGATGTCAGCGATTGTTGAATCTTCAGTTTCACCTGAACGGTGTGATACAACAGCAGTGTAACCAGCTTCTTTAGCCATTTCGATAGCGTCGAATGTTTCAGTAAGAGTACCGATTTGGTTAACTTTGATAAGGATTGAGTTAGCACATCCTTCTTTGATACCACGTGAAAGGTAGTCAGTGTTTGTTACGAAGAAGTCGTCACCAACCAATTGAACTTTACCGCCAAGACGTTCAGTAAGAGCTTTCCAACCTTCCCAGTCGTTTTCATCCATACCATCTTCGATAGTGATGATTGGGTATTTGTCAACCAATCCTTCAAGGTAAGCGATTTGTTCTTCAGCAGTACGAACAGCAGCGCCTTCACCTTCGAATTTAGTGTAGTCGTATACTTTACGTTCTTTATCGTAGAATTCTGATGAAGCACAGTCAAATCCGATAAATACGTCTTTACCTGGAACATAGCCAGCAGCTTCGATAGCAGCAAGGATAGTTTCAACACCATCTTCAGTTCCTTCGAAACGAGGAGCGAATCCACCTTCATCACCTACGGCTGTTTCAAGACCACGAGATTTAAGGATTTTCTTAAGAGTGTGGAAGATTTCAGCACCCCAACGAAGAGCTTCTTTGAATGATGGTGCACCAGCAGGTACGATCATGAATTCTTGGAAAGCGATTGGAGCGTCTGAGTGAGAACCACCGTTAACGATGTTCATCATTGGAGTTGGAAGAACTTTAGTGTTGAATCCACCAAGGTAGCTGTAAAGTGGGATTTCAAGGTAGTCAGCAGCAGCACGAGCTACAGCGATAGACACACCAAGGATTGCGTTAGCTCCCAATTTACCTTTGTTAGGAGTACCGTCAAGTGCGATCATAGCACGGTCGATAGCTTGTTGGTCACGTACATCGTAGCCGATGATTGCTTCAGCGATGATGTTGTTTACGTTGTCAACAGCTTTTTGTGTACCAAGACCACCGTAACGAGATTTATCACCATCACGAAGTTCAACTGCTTCGTGTTCACCAGTAGAAGCTCCTGATGGAACCATACCACGTCCGAAAGCACCTGATTCAGTATAAACTTCTACTTCAAGTGTTGGGTTACCGCGTGAGTCTAGGACTTCGCGAGCGTAAACATCAGTAATAATTGACATTTTTTACTCTCCTTTTGAGTTAAATTTTTTACACCTCTATGATACCTCAAAAAGAGACCTTTTTCAAGAAAAAACGTTATCTTTGTGCAAATTCTCCTTATCTATATAAAGTAACCGTTTTCTTTTGCAAGTGATATTGAGACTTTTATGATATACTATGATTATGACTGATTTATCAAAACAAATCCTAGAAAAGGCCAATGGTGGTCTTAAATTAAATCCTGATGAACAAAGACGCTTCCTCGGTACCTTTGAAGAACGTGTTCTTGGATATGCAGACCTTGAAACAGCTAATGATGATAAATTTCAAAAGGCTTATGTATCTATTTTAGAGAGTCTAAAAAAAGAAACTGAACAACTTTTTGTCAAAATTTCTCCTCAAGTAGTGTTTGAAAAGCAGGTCTATTATCTAAAACAAGCCAAAGATGCTGACTGCCAAGCAACCATCGTTTCTGAAGAACATAACTCTTCTCCTTTTGGTCTAGTTATCCATAGCGATGCTCCTGTTCAAACAAAAGAAAAAGACCTCAGAAAGGCCTTTTCAGACTTATGGTTGGAAAAAGAGAGTAAAGCTCCTACTTCTCTCTGGAAAAAATGGTTTGGTTAATTTTTTCAAAGCTAAGACTTGACCGATGTTTGCAGCTGTATTTTCTAAGTAGACAGCTGCTTTTTTTAGACTCTCTTCCAATGGTTCGCTTTTTTCTAGTATGGAAAAAGCAGCGACGATATTCTCAAATGGTAAGGGAGGTAAATCATCTGCCAAACTACCACAAATAGCAATGACTGGAACACCTTCGGGTGTTCTTTTTGCTACACCGATGGGAGCTTTACCGGCTAAACTTTGTGAATCCAGTCTACCTTCGCCAACAATCACTAGGTCTGCATTAGTAACTTTTTGATCGAAGTTTATCAAATTTAAACAAGTTTGAATACCAGATACAATCTCTGCTCCAGCGAAGGCACACAAGCCGGCTGCAATCCCACCGCCTGCTCCTGCACCATCTAATTGTAAAATTTCAGGTGCAACTTTATCATAAAAGTTTTTAATTGCAACATCAACTTCTTGGAATTTAGCTGGATCCATTCCCTTTTGTTTCCCAAATGTAAAGGTAGCACCATGAGGTCCACAGAGAGGATTGGTCACATCGGCCAGTATTTTTATATTTACATCAGAGGGAATTTGAAGTACTCTTTCCTTCGAAATCTTTCTTATTTCAAATAAAGATTGGCCACAAGCCTTCAGTTCCATTCCATTTTTATCATAAAACTGATAACCAAGACCTGATGCAATTCCAAGTCCGCCATCGTTACTAGCTGTACCACCAACACCGACATAGATATCTTTTATCTTTTGGCCTATTAAATGCCGGATCAGTTGAGCAATTCCCTTTGTTTGAACCTCTAGGGGATTTCGTTTTTCAATAGGAATTTTAGCAAGACCGACTAAATCTGCAACTTCAAAAAGAGCTAGTTTTCCTTTTTGAAAGTAAGGCATTTGAACCTCATCACCAAAAGGACCAGTAACCTGTACTGTTTTCTCTTCCAAACCTAGAGAACTTTTAATGGCGTCTACTGTTCCTTCACCTCCATCACCAACGGGTAAAAGTAAACACTCCACGTTAGGTATGGCCCTTTCGAATCCTCTTTTTATAGCTTCTGCTACTTGTTTTGCAGGTAGACTCTCCTTAAAAGAGTCAGGTGCTATAATTATTTTCATATTGATTTCTCTTTCTACCTAAAAGAAGTCTATCTTATCTAATGCTTTCAGTAAATCTCTATCATCTACCTGAAGATTTATTTGCTTTTTCACAATGTCCTTAGCACAAAAAGCTATGCCCGTCCCTGATTTTTTAAGCATTTTTAAATCATTAGCTCCATCACCGATTGCAATAGTTCTTTCGATTGGTACCTCTAATTCATCAGCCCATCTTACAAGAGTTTCTTCTTTGACTTCTCTACTGATGACTTGACCAACCAGATTTCCAGTTAAACAACCATCTCTAATTTCCAGTTGATTGGCAACAAACAATGAAATTCCTAAATCTTTTGCTAATCTTTCCACGATAGTGGTAAATCCACCTGATACCAAGCCGACTTCTATCTGATTTTCTTGAAGAGTTTCAATAAACTGCTCAGCATTTTTACTAAGGTGTAGTTCGTGATAAATCTTATCAAAAACCTCTATAGAAAGCCCTTTCAGAAGAGAAACACGTTTTCTCAAACTAGATTCGAAGTCTAATTCACCTTTCATAGCTTGGGCGGTTAGGAAAGCTACTTCTTCTTCACAATCCGCCTCTTTCCCTAATAAATCAATAACCTCTTCTTCTATCAAGGTCCCATCAACATCTAAGACACAGAGTCCTCTGACTTTATTCATCTATTTCCCTTACTTTCATCATCTCAAAAAATCGTATGAAAACTTCATACGATTTTAATGATTTAGTTTGCTAAGCTGTGATACAAATCAAGGTAAGACTGACAAGCAGTATCCCATGAGAAGTCACATTCCATGGCTTGAACTTGCATATTTTCCCAAACATCCGGATGGTTGTGATAAACATCCAAGGCGGTTTGTAAAGCCCAGTTGAGCCAGTAAGGAGTCAGGTTGTTAAAGCTAAATCCTGTACCAGTTCCTTCAATCGGATTGAATGGCTGAACAGTATCTCTCAAACCACCAACCTCATTGACAAGAGGCAAAGTTCCATAGCGCATAGCCATCATTTGTGAAAGTCCACATGGTTCAAAGCGACTTGGCATAAGGAAAATATCACACGCTGCATAAATCTCTTGTGCGAGTTTTACATCAAAGGTAATATTGGCAGACAATTTTTCTGGGAATACTTGTCCAAACCAGGAGAAAGCTTGTTCGAAACCAGGATCTCCTGTACCCAAGAGAACGATTTGAAGGTCTTCTTGAAGCATACGATGCAATCCTTCAACAACGACGTCAAAACCTTTCTGTCTTGTTAAACGTGATACAATACCAATCATTGGAACATCCGGACGGACAGGAAGACCAACTCTTTCTTGAAGTTTCGCTTTATTTTGAGCCTTACCTGACAAATCAGTCTTATCAAAATGGTACTCTAACAAAGCATCTGTCTCTGGGTTGTATAAATCAGTATCAATTCCGTTTACAATACCAGAAAGCTTACCAGATTCCATTCGGAGAATTTGATCAATACCACACCCAAACTCAGTTGTCATAATTTCATGAGCATAACTTGGTGATACAGTTGTAACACGATCAGCATAGAGAATACCAGCCTTCATCCAGTTGAGGCAATCATTCCAGCGAACTGTACCATCCGCATAGCGTTCAAAACCAACTCGGAATAAATCCCAAAGCATACCCTCAGAGAACTGACCTTGAAATTCCAAATTATGGATAGTCAAGACAGTTTTGATGTTTTGGTAAGCTTGAATCCATCTGTATTTTTCTTTCAACAAGAAAGGAATCATAGCTGTGTGGTAATCATGAGCATGGAGGACATCAGGGATAAACCCAATGCGTTCCATAGCTTCTAAGGCAGCAAGTTGGAAGAAAGCAAAACGTTCACCATCATCGAAATCTCCGTAAACATGGCCACGGAAGAAATAGTATTGATTGTCAATAAAGTAGAAAGTAACACCGTTTAAAACTGTTTTCTTAACTCCACAAAATTGTTTGCGCCACCCAACATACACTTCAAATTGAAGAACATCTTCGATTTGATCACCAAACTTTGCTTCCACCATGTCATAATACGGTAAGATAACAGCAACTTCCTGTCCTGCTTTTACCAGTGATTTAGGAAGAGCTCCGATAACATCACCCAAACCACCAGTTTTTGAAAAGGGCGCACCTTCTGCTGCTACAAATAAAATTTTCATGAAAAGATATCCTCTGTTACTTTTTCGCCTTTTTTAATAACTACAGGTTTTTCTACCGTACCTCGAACAACAACTCCCGCAGCTATTTCAGCACCCTTGTCTACGATAGCATTTTCAACTTGTGCACCTTCTCCGATAACAACGCGAGGGAAAATAATAGATTCTTTTACAAAGCTATTTTTATTGATTCGAACATTACGTGAAATAACGGATTTAATGACTTCACCTTCAACGATACTACCAGAAGCAAATTGTGATGTATTTACTTTTGAACCAGGTGCATAGTATGTAGGCTCTTCATTTTTAACCTTTGTATGAATCTTTTGATTTGGTGAGAACAAAGAGTAGAATTTATGCTGATCGAGCATATCTATATTCGCTTGGTAATATGTTTCTACTGAATGAATATTTGCTAGGTAACCTGTGTATTCATATGCAAAAGCACCTTCTTTTGCTGCCAAATCCCGCAAAACATACCGTAATTTTTCTGGAAACTCTTTTTGAGCTTCTTCTTCCAAACGTTTAATCAACCATGGTGTATCTACAACAAAGATATCAGTAGACATATTGTAGTAATCTTGATTTGATTTTTTATCAAAGAGTTTGTGGGAAACCACATGATCAGTTTCATCGATATCAAGGATTGCATTTACTTCTGAAATTTCCTTCTTAGGCAATTTCTTATACACAACTGTGATTGGTGACTTGGTCGTATTATGCAAATGGAAAACTTGAGCAAGATCGATATTCACCAAAACATCACAGTTCAAAGATACTGTTTGATTTGAACCAGAACGTTTCAAGTAGGTCAAGAGTTGTTGATAATACTCTTTACCAACCGTACTGCTTTCTACACGGGTATTGTAAATTCCAAGATAGTAGTGACTAAGAAGCGTATTCAAACCCCATTCACGTCCTGAACGAATATGGTCAAAAACAGAGCTGATATTATCTTGTTGAAAAATTCCGAAGATACTACGAACACCAGCATTGGCTAGACTTGAAAGTGGGAAGTCAATCAAACGATACTTTCCTCCAAATGGCAAACTTGCCACTGGACGATTACTTGTCAAGGTTGACATATCATGAAAACCAACGGTGTTTCCTAAAATCGCTGAATATTTATCAATCTTCATCTGTTGCTACCCCCACTACTTCATTATATCCGATTACTTGTACTTCTTCTGTACCATCAATCTCTACACCATCAGCAATGACTGCTCCTTCTCCGATAATCGCACGAGTAATTTTAGCGCCTCTTCCGATAACTGCTCCACTCATGATAACAGAATCAACAACCTCTGCTCCTTTACGAACTTGAGCAGCTGTTGAAAGGATAGAGTGTTTAACTGTTCCATTTACATAACATCCATCTACTACAAGAGAATCTTCTACATGTGCGTGTTCTCCAAGGAAGTTTGGTGGAGCGATAAGGTTACGTGAATATATTTTCCATTGACGATTACGGCTATCTAGAGCATTCTCTGGGGAGATATATTCCATATTTGCTTCCCAAAGTGATTCAATCGTACCAACGTCCTTCCAGTATCCATTAAATTCATAAGCATAGACACTTTCACCAGTTTCAAGATAGTTTGGAATAACGTTCTTACCAAAGTCAGACATGTCAATGTTTGCTTTTTCAGCTGCAACAAGCATGTTGCGTAGACGTTTCCAATCGAAGATGTAAATACCCATAGAAGCCTTAGTAGATTTTGGCTCAGCTGGTTTTTCTTCGAATTCGACAATACGATTATTGGCATCGGTATTCATGATACCAAAACGACTTGCTTCTTTTAATGGTACATCCAAGACCGCAACTGTCAAACTTGCGTTATTGTCCTTGTGAGATTGGAGCATATCATCGTAGTCCATCTTGTAGATGTGGTCCCCTGAAAGAATCAATACATACTCAGGATTGATGCTATCAATATAGTCGATGTTTTGGTAAATGGCATGACTTGTACCTTCAAACCAGCGGTTTCCCTCACTAGCAGAATATGGTTGAAGGATAGAAACTCCTGTGTCAATACCGTCTAAACCCCAACTAGAACCATTACCAATGTGACTATTTAGAGCTAGCGGTTGATATTGTGTAATAACACCAACATTATTGATACCAGAGTTAGCACAGTTTGAGAGAGCAAAGTCGATAATGCGGTAGCGCCCGCCAAATTGCACAGCAGGTTTTGCAATGCTTTGAGTAAGTTTACCGAGACGAGTTCCTTGCCCACCAGCAAGGATTAAGGCTAGCATTTCATTCTTCATTTTCTTCTCCTTTATATGTTTTATTTAATTCTTTTTTAGTAGGTTTCAAGCGACGTTTAATTTTCCAGATACTTGCCCCCATTGCTGGTAAAGTAAAGGTTAATGTCTGCTTATAATCCTTCCATAATCCTTCTTGAGTTTGAACTGTTTGGTTGTGTTCCTTCCAAACACCACCCCATTGTTCTAACTCTGTATTCCAAATTTCTTCATAAACACCTGCGACAGGAAGACCAATTGTGAAGTCAGGGCGTTCAACTGGTGCCATATTGAAGACACAGACTAGCATATCGCCTTTCTTTCCTTTACGGATAAAGGATAGGACACTTTGATCTCTATTATCGGCATCAATGATTTCGATACCATCATAACTCATATCTACTTCCCAGAGGCAACGATGATCTTTATAAAACTGATTCAACTGAGACGTGAAGTATTTCATCTTGGCATTCATTGGATCTTCAAGATTGGACCACTCCAATTGCTCTTCTGATTTCCACTCTAAGAATTGGCCAAATTCGCTACCCATGAAAAGTAATTTCTTCCCAGGGTGACAGATTTGATAGGTATATAGATTTCTCAAACCTGCAAATTGATTGTACCTATCTCCCCACATCTTATGCATCATACTCTTCTTACCATGGACAACCTCATCATGTGAAAATGGCAAAAGGTAGTTTTCGCTAAAGATATACATAAAACTAAAAGTCACAAGGTTAAAATCATACTTGCGATAGATTGGATCTTCCTCGTAGAAACGGAGAATGTCATTCATCCATCCCATGTTCCACTTATAATCAAATCCAAGTCCACCCATCTCTCTCATCCCGGTTATCTTAGTACCCGAAGAAGATTCTTCAGCAATCATCATAACATCAGGGTGAGCAAGTTTAATAACAGTATTTAAACGTTGAAGGAAATAGTAGCCTTCGTAGTTGAGATTTCCACCATCTTTATTTGGCGTCCATGGTGCATTATCATAATCAAGATAGAGAATATTACTTACAGCATCAACTCGAATACCATCCAAATGATAAAAATCAATCCAGAACTTAATACTTGAAATCAAGAAAGATTGAACTTCGTTTTTACCTAAGTCAAAGTTTAATGCTCCCCAACCATAGTTGTGTGCTTTATCATGGTCTTGATATTCAAAAGTAGGTGTTCCATCATAATAGGCTAATGCATCATCATTGATGGTAAAGTGACCTGGAACCCAGTCTACGATAACACCGATATTGTTTAAGTGACACTCCTCAACAAAGTCCTGAAACTCTTCTGGGGTACCATAAGTATGCTCTAAAGCAAAGTAACCCATGAGTTGATAACCCCAACTCAAACCAAGCGGATGCGCCATCAAAGGCATAAATTCAATGTGAGTATAGTTCATCTCAACTAGGTAAGGTATCAATTCTTCTTTTAGTTGAGCAAAACTGTATGGCGTGCCATCAGGATTTGTTTTCCAAGAACCTGCATGAGCTTCATAAATATTAACCGGTCTCTCAAAAAATCCTAAACGTTTTCTGCGAGCTAACCAAAGCCCGTCCTTCCATTTCTTCTCAGGAATTTCTGTTAAAACAGCCCCTGTTCCCGGACGAGTTTCAAAGCGAATGGCTAGAGGATCGAGCTTCATAAGCTGATGACCATTAGCGCGAGTAATATTATATTTATAAATATGTCCCTCTTTAGCTAAAGTGGTAAAAACTTCCCAAACTCCAGATTCATTCCGAACCATAGGGATTTGGTTTTCAATCCAATTGGTAAAATCACCGACTAGATGGACTGCCTGCGCATTTGGAGCCCAAACACGGAATGTGTAGCCCCATTCCCCATCTCTCTCCTCAAGATGTGCGCCCAAATAGTGTTGAATATGGAAATTTTCGCCAGTTGTAAAAGTTCTTAAAGCTTCAAATTTATCCATAAATCCCCCTTTGTATTGTAAGCGTTTTCTATAATTCTATTATACTATCTTTTAAGGAAACTTTCAACTAATTTCCGAATTAATATAAATTTTTTTCAAAATTTCCTTAAATCATTTTCTTACTATTTTAGTAATCTTCTTTACTTATCAGTATCCTTGCTTGATTTTATTTGTTGTAGTAACAAATTACTTACTATAAAGATTTCAATTCTTATTTTATGAATTACACAACCCAGAAACTTAACATTTTATGATTCAATGTTATTTTTTGTTCGGTTTAATCATATATAATATCATTTTACCAAATTTTCTGAAATTTTCAACTATTTATTGTAACTTTTTTTATTTTGATATATTCTTACATTTTACGCAAAAAAAACTCAAGATTAAATCTTGAGTTTTGCTTGATGATTTAAGATAAAATATTCATGACAGCTACGCTTACATTATCAAGAGTATTTTCTTGGTTTGATCGACTATTAGAAATCAACACTTCAAGGTTACCTGCATTCTCATAATAGTGAGATTCTCCTTTAGCATTAAAGACAACCAAGAAATGCTCGTCCTCATCTTGAATTTCATAGACAATCCAACCACTATTTTCAACCGATGTATGAACAAAGACGTGACGGTAAACTTCCTCATATGTAGGATATGAAAAGGCACCACACTTTGTTTTTAGGCGTATTATTTCACGAATAAATTCAATACTATCCTGACGTTCGTTAATCAAGTTCCAATCTACCTGGTTCACTGCATCTGGAGCATTGTAACTATTCATAGCGCGTTCGCGATCGTCATGAGTTAGCTCACCATTTTCCCCTGTAGGTACCAATTTGGTTCGACCAAACTCTTGGCCAAGTTCCATAAAGGAGATACCTTGCATAAGTAGATTCATGGCAGTTGCTGTTTCTACCTTTTTCATGATGCTTTCTTGGTCTTCCGTTATATGAAGAGTCGCCAGCAAATCATGTAAATTATAATTATCATGTGCTTCTACGTAGTTAACAACCTGATTAGGGCTTAAATAAGAACCTAGTTCACGGCTACCAAGGATAGCTTTAGCAACAATCGGTTCAGTAGCAGCTCCACTGACAAAACCAGACTTGATATCTCCATAGACTTCGCCACCTTTTACAGCATCACGTTGGTCATCATTGAAGAATCCAATATTTGGCAACTGATAGGCATTGTCCTTCTTAGCCTTATCATAGGGAGCAAGACCAGTTCCCATATCCCAACCTTCTCCATAAAGGATAATTTTAGGATCAACTTCATCCATTGCCCAACGAATCATCTGCATGGTTTTAACATCATGGATTCCCATTAAGTCAAAGCGGAAACCATCAATATTAAACTCATTCACCCAATAGAGAAGGGAGTCAATCATGTACTTACGGAACATTTCGTGCTCACTGGCTGTCTCGTTACCTACACCTGTTCCATTTTGATAACTACCATCACGATTCATCCGGTAATAGTAGTCTGGTACAGTTGTTTGGAATGGGGCATCAACAGTTGAAAAGGTATGATTATAAACCACATCCATGATAACGCCAATTCCAGCATCATGATAGGCTTGAATCATAGTCTTCAAATCGCGGATAACTTGACCTGGATCATTTGGATTTGTAGACATGCTGGTTTCTGGTGCATTGTAGTTTTGTGGATCGTAACCCCAGTTGTAGGTCACATTTCCATCTGCATCATACTCTTTGTGACGATCAGCTATTGGCTGTAGTTGAACATAGTTCACACCCAATTCCTTAATGTAGTCAAATGCAGTAGACTGGCCGTATTGGTTGACTGTTCCAGTTTGGGCTGCACCCAAGAAAGTTCCTCTTAATTCAGGAGCAACACCAGAAGTTTCAGACTTGGTCAAATCACGAATATGCATTTCATAAACAACAGCTTGACAAGGATTTTCCAATCGCCAAGTTGCTTCTGTTCCGTTTTTAACTTCAAATCCTTCAACTTGACGTTCTTCTTCTGAAAGAATTGCTGAACGTTTACCATCTGGACTCGTTGCAGTCGTATATGGATCGCGCGTCAATGATTGGTGATGTGGAAAATCGATCTGATATTGATAGGCACGACTTGCAAGACCTTCTGGAACTGTTAAACTCCAAACACCAATTGTATTATCCTTGTGACTATAAGAATAACTATTCCCACGTTTCATCTCATAAGTTTTCAGGATAGCAGCGTCATTACTGGCTGATTCATAGACTACAACTTTTACAGTTGTTGCTGTAGGCGACCAGAGTTTAAAGCTCGTTTCGTTAGCAGAAACTCGGCAACCCAATTCTCCTTGATAACCCCAGTGGTGATCAAAGCTTGCGCTATTAATAGCTTTATCAAAAGCAAATGGATTTTGATCTTTATAGTGTGGACTTGCAATGGCTGGATTTTCAGAATAATAAACAGAATCATCCCCATCCAAAATCCAAACTTCTGTCAAAAGTGGATAATAGTTGAATCGGATAGGATATTCTCTTGTCTCCCCGTCCTTTTCTACTCTAAAGATAAACTGTTCAAGAGGTGTTTCACTTGCTTGAGTCAATGAAAATTTAGTTCCAAAATATTCTTTTACTCTATTAAGTTTTTCTGTGTCTATTGGATCTTTACTATAATTGCATGCGTCATAATCTTCATCTTTACGATGGTAATGAATAAGTACAGGATAATTGTACATAAATTTACCTAATTTCTAATTGTTGATTTTATACCATTTCATTTCTTGTTTAAATGATTCGAATGATATCAAGAAATAAAAAACGGATATTGTAAAATATGTGCTGGTTACAAACCCTCTAGCCAAGCTTCATCTCGAATCTCGATTCCCAGTTCTTGTGCCTTTTGGAGCTTGCTTCCTGCATCTGCTCCAGCAACTACAAGGTCTGTTTTTTTCGATACACTACCTGTAACCTTGGCTCCCAGACTTTCTAATTTAGATTTAGCTTCTGAGCGATTGAGGCGCTCTAGCTTTCCAGTCAATACGACAGTCAGACCAGATAAAGCTGCATCACCTGAAACTACCTGTCCCTTGTAATCTAGATTAACACCAAATTCTTTCAATTCCCTTAAAAGAATTTTTGAGCCTTCTGTTGCAAAATAAGTTTGCAAACTCTGTGCGATGACACTTCCTAAAGTTTCAATGTTGGAAACTTCTTCTGGATCTGCTTGAGCTAGTGTCTCGATAGAATGAAAATGTTGGACTAATAATTTGCTAGCTTTACTTCCAACATGACGGATTCCCAATCCAAATAAGAGTTTTTCAGCGGAATTTTCTTTGGAAGCTTGAATAGCTTGATAAAGTTTTTGAGCTGTTTTTTCTTTCACACCCTCTAATTGGAGGAAATCATGTTCGGTCAAGCGATAAATATCAGCTACATCCTTAACTAAATTGGCTGCAAAGAGCTTTTCAACCATTGATGGGCCAAGACCTGAGATATTCATCGCATCACGTGATGCAAAATGAATCAAACCTTCCATGATCTGAGCAGGACATCGCGGATTGATACAACGTAGAGCCACCTCATCTTCAAAATGCAAAAGCTTGCTCTCACAACTTGGACAGTTTGTTGGAATGTCGAGTTTTTCTTCAGAAATCCGCTTAGATTCTACGACACGCAAGACTGCAGGAATGATATCTCCAGCTTTATAGACGATAACTGTATCAGCCTTACGAATATCCTTTTCAGAAATATAATCCACATTATGGAGAGTCGCTCGACTAACAGTTGTACCAGCAAGTTGGACCGGTGTTAGATTAGCCGTTGGCGTCACTACACCCGTACGCCCTACTGTCCAATCAACAGAAAGTAGTTTAGCTTCTTTTTCTTCAGCTGGGAACTTATAAGCTACAGCCCACTTGGGAGCCTTCACAGTAAAACCTAACTGCTCTTGACCAGCAAGGTCATTAACCTTAATCACAACTCCGTCGATATCATAAGACAACTGGTCTCGTTCTTGACCTACTTCTTGGATAAATTGCCAAACCTCATCCATACTGTGAGCTAATACACGTCTAGGATTGACAACAAAACCTAACTGTTCCAAGTGTTTTAAAACTTGTTCTTGACTATCTCGAGTAGAAGGACTAGCTTCCTGATAGAGGAAGGTAGCGAGATTACGCTTAGCTACTACTGCTGTATCTAATTGGCGTAGGGTTCCTGCAGCAGCATTTCGTGGATTAGCAAACTCTGGCTCTCCATTTTCTTGACGAGATTGATTAACCTGGTCAAAGGAAGCTCTGGGCATATAACATTCACCACGAACAGTCATATCGAGCGCTTCTGGCAATGTCAATGGAATATCTTTAACGCGTTTTAGATTTTCTGTAATATTTTCACCGATTGAGCCATCTCCACGCGTCGCTCCAACTACTAAAACTCCTTGTTCATAGGTTAATGAAATGGAGAGACCGTCAATCTTTAATTCACAAATATAGGTAACATTCGGTAATTCTTTTCGAACACGCGCATCAAATGCAAGTAATTCTTCACGAGAAAAAGCATCCTGCAAGCTATATAGAGGATACTGGTGACTATATTTTTCAAAACCATCAAGAATCTTTCCCCCCACACGATGAGTCGGACTATTGGGCAAGACTTGTTCTGGATGTGCCTGCTCCAACTCCACTAACTCACGATACAAGCGGTCATACTCACTATCAGATACAGATGGATTGTCACTTGTGTAATATTCTGTCGCATAACGATTTAGTAACTCTACTAACTCATTCATTCTTTCGTTCATAGAACTATTTTACCATAAAAATGGGCCTATAAGGTAGATAGAACCTTAAAAACAAAAAGTGAGAAGAGATTTTTATCTCTTCCCACCTAATTTTTATTTTTACGATTTAAAATTGCATTTAGTAGGATAGCAAGTACACTGGCAACCACAATCCCATTTGAAAAGAACATTTGGAAAGCAGTTGGTAGACTATTAAAAAGATTGCTTCCATTTAACCCTACACCAGCTGAAATAGATACAGCAGCAATCAGGAAATTATGTTCATTGTGTGCAAAATCAACACGTGACAAAATTTGCATTCCTTGGATAGAAACAAAACCAAACATAATGAGCATAGCTCCACCCAAAACTGGACTTGGAATAATCTGTGCCAAGGCTCCAAACTTAGGTAATAATCCTAAAAGAATCAGGAAACCAGCAGCGTAATAAATTGGCAAACGTGTACGGATACCAGATAATTTCACCAAACCTACATTTTGTGAGAATCCAGTGTATGGGAAGGTATTAAAGATACCTCCCAATAATACTGCTAGACCTTCTGCACGATAACCGTTACGTAGTCTAGTACTATCAATCGGATCTTTTGTAATATCTGAAAGGGCAAGATAAACTCCGGTTGACTCAACCATAGATACTGTAGCAATAATACACATCATAACGATGGAAGAAATTTCAAACTGAGGAGCTCCGAAATAGAAAGGACTTGGAATGTGAACAAGAGGTGCATTTGCTACTGGAGAAAAATCAACCAAGCCTAGAAAAGCAGCGATTACAGTCCCTGTGATTAAACCAATCAAAATCGAAATGGATTTGATAAAACCTTTAGTCAAGATGTTGACCAAGAGAATAATCAAAATCGTAATAACAGCTAGTGCCAGACTTTCTCCCGTTGGGTTTTCAACATTGCTTCCGTTTCCCATGTTTCCGATAGCTACTGGGATCAAGGTTAAACCGATCGTTGTTATGACAGAGCCAGTAACAATTGAAGGGAAGAGATTGGCTACTTTAGAAAAGACTCCTGCAACCAAAATCACATAAATCCCTGAAGCAATCAAGGCACCAAACATGGCACCACTACCATGACTCTGACCAATCATAATTAAGGGAGCCACTGATTGGAAAGCCACACCAAGAACAACTGGAAGTCCAATCCCAAATTGTTTATGCAGTTGCACTTGCAAAAGAGTTGCAAGACCACACATGAAGATATCTGTTGAAATTAAATACGTCAATTGCTCGGTGGTATATCCCAAAGCACCTGCAATCATGATAGGAACCAGGATTGATCCTGAGTACATCGCCAATAAATGTTGCAACCCTAGTATGGCTGCTTGTGAATGTTTTTCTTGCTTGTTCATTAGATGTCTGCCTCCTTAAAAATTACTTTTCCATCTTCAAAACGTTCCACACGAGCTAATGATACGACTGTTTGTCCAGCATTTTCTAGCAATTCACGGCCCTTTTGGAAAGATTTTTCAATCACAATCCCAACCGCTTCAACACTAGCACCAGCCTGTTGAATGATTTCAATCAACCCTTTAGCAGCTTGACCATTGGCCAAAAAATCATCAATAATGAGAACATGATCCTCAGGGGATAAAAATTTACCAGCGATAGACACTGTGCTTGTCACTTGCTTGGTAAATGAGTAAACTTCTGCTGTTAAAATACCTTCAATCATGGTAATATTTTTAGCTTTTTTAGCAAAAATCATCGGCACATCTAGTTGCTCTGCTACATAAAGAGCTGGAGCAATTCCTGATGCTTCAATGGTTACAACCTTGGTGATACCAGCCTCTTTAAAATGTTGAGCAAAAGTACGCCCAATCTCACGCATCAAAGAATAATCTACTTGGTGCGTTAAGAAAGAATCCACTTTGAGAATATCTTTACCCAAAACATTCCCATCTTTTAAAATCCGTTCTTCCAATAATTTCATAGTAACCTCCGAAAGAAAAAGGGACCTACCAAGTAAGTCCCCGATAAGAAATATAGTCCAGTAACCATACTCTCCTGTGACTTACTCATTGCTAGGTATTTACGGTACCTTGTAGAAACACCACGCCAATTCGTGATATAAATGAGTAAAAAATACGATTTAGTGAGCGTCTCCATTCCAGATGGAATTTTTCACAATGACATAGTCAACGTGACGAAGATCAGCAACCTTACGACCCCCAGCATAAGAAATTGAACTTTGCAAATCCTGCTCCATTTCAGTTAAAGTATCTTGTAAGTGACCTTTTACTGGTAAAAGAATCTTTTTACCCTCGACATTTTTATAAGCACCTTTTTGATACTCAGAAGCCGAACCATAATATTCTTTGAACTGTTCTCCATCAATCTCAATTGTTTTTCCTGGACTTTCAATGTGTCCAGCAAACAGAGAACCGATCATGACCATTCTGGCACCAAATCGGATTGACTTAGCAATATCTCCATGTGTCCGAATACCACCGTCAGCAATGATAGGCTTGCGAGCAGCCTTAGCACACCAACGAAGAGCTGCTAACTGCCAACCACCAGTACCAAAACCAGTTTTAACCTTAGTAATACATACCTTACCAGGTCCAATTCCAACTTTAGTAGCATCGGCACCCGCATTTTCAAGTTCACGCACAGCTTCTGGAGTTCCAACATTACCTGCAATGACAAAAGTCTCTGGCAATTCTTTCTTGATGTGTTGAATCATGGAAATCACACTATCTGAATGACCATGAGCAATATCAATGGTGATATACTCTGGAGCGTCATTCTTGAGTTGACTCACAAAATCATACTCGTACTCCTTAACTCCAACAGATATAGAAGCAATCAAGCCTTTATCATGCATGCGTTTCACAAAGGGGATTCGTCCTTCTTCATCAAAACGGTGCATAATGTAGAAATAACCATCCTTGGCAAGTTGTTCTGCCACATCTTCGTCCAAAATTGTCTGCATATTTGCAGGAACGACAGGTAACTTAAATGTATGATTTCCTAAAGTAACATGAGTATCAACCTCAGATCTACTTTTGACCACACATTTATTTGGAATGAGCTGAATATCTTCATAGTCAAAAATCGGAAATTCGTTTAACATTTCGATGTCTCGTTTCTTTTATAATGACCTACCTATGCTTTCGCATCACTACGCCTTTTCCGACGTTTCCTTTAACGATTATAAACTAAGGTAAAGTTTTTGTCAAACATTTTGAAGTATTAAAATTATTATGTTCGGATTTTACTCGTTATTTCACAAAAAATAGAGAGTTTATAGGCTCTCTAAATTTGTTTTATATTATTTTGAAAATTTTTTTAATATCTCTATTTTTTTATTGCTCCATTATAATGTTACTTGATAGTTAGTACCTCTCAGAATACAACCAATCATCATAAAATTCATTTCCAAACCATATATAAAGTTCCTACTGTTACCACCATCCCCAAAATCCATACCGTTTTAAAATACCATTTTCGAGTTTTATGATGGAACATGAGTCCTGCCATACAGGCTCCAAAGCCACCAAGTATAAAAGCTCCTAAGAGTAAATACTTCTCTGGAATTCTCCAGTATCCGCGTTTGGCCTTATATTTATCTATTCCATATAGGATAAAGATAAAGAAATTCCATAGCAAGAGTAGAATGCTAGCAAGTTGTTTTATATCAATCATCTGTGTATAAGCCTCCTTGTCAGTTGTTTTATCCTATTTCTTTTTTTGAAGTCAAAGACCAACTTATTTCAAATAGTTCAAAAACCCTTTCGTCAGCTAGAGTATCATCAAGTGGCAGACTAATCCAATAGCGTTTATTCATATGAAAAGCTGGGTAAATGCCTTTTTCTACTAATAAATCAGCAACTTGATCATGCTTAAGATTAACGACTTCTACCTGTCCTTCTTGTGCTTTATCCAGTTTTTCCCACGAAATCTTCATTAGCACTGCATACCACTTCTGATTATCTTCATGACGCAAAACCGCCGTATCAGGTGATTTCTCCCAAAGGTATTCTAATTGATTTCCATACTTTTCTTGAACAAGTGTCATGATTCTCTTGGTCTGAGGACAGATAAAATCCTGCACCTCAAAACAAGACTTTCGAATGTCATAAAGAACTTCTAAACAAGCTTCACGAACAGTTCCAACAAAAGTACCTCTCATACTTTCCATATGAACTTGAGGATAAAGATCTCCGGTTTCTTGGTCATAAACTTGAAAAGATAAGTCTCCATCGTCAACTGTAACTACCATTAGAAAGTCTCCCTGCAAGATAGTCGAACTATAGGTCCATATTCCTTGATTTTCTACAAATCCATATTCTTTAGCCTTCTTAGTATTAAATTGATAGGACTTAAAAATTTCAAACATAAGCGAAAACTGCTACAAAAAGCTAGCAGTTCCTTTCTATTTTTTAAAAGACAACCTTTTTTCCATGTAATTGTGTCACACCTAGTTGATCGATAAAGGTTTGACGGTTGTCCATGTCAATACCTCCACCTGGTAGGATTTCAATTTTACCTGCAGCGTGTTCTAGAATTCTACGATAGTGAGCAAATCGTTTCTCTAACGAATCTCCAGATACACCAGCGCGAGTCAAGATGCGTGTCACTCCAGCTTGACTAAGCCAATCAATGGCTTCCAACTGATCTTCATCGCTTAATTCATCAAAAGCCATGTGGAAAACAATTTCCATGCCTTTAGAAGCAGCAATCAATTTTTCAAGGTTGAACTTATCCAGCTTCTTATCCGCTCTCAATACACCAAAGACAACTCCTTGGCCACCTGCCTGAGCAGCTATACAAATGTCCTCAAGCATAATGGCGATTTCTAGATCATTGTAAACAAAATCACCACCACGTGGACGAATCATAGTCATAATAGTCGTATCGTAGTTAGATGCTAGTTCAACAGCTGCCTTGGTTACTCCGTAGCTTGGTGTCGTTCCACCAACAGCAAGGTTATCACAGAGCTCAATACGTCGAGCTCCAGCCTGCATGGCCTTTTCAATCAAGGTCACATTTTCAGCACAAAATTCGTAAATCATTTGATTCTCCTCGAAGATCTATTTAATGTTATTATATCATATTGTTTTAAGCAACCTTCATTTCTTATCAAGGAAAAATACGACTTATTAAAGCTATTCCTTATCTGGAATCACCTTAAATAGATAATAGGTTATAAATACTGTTAAGCAACCTAAAGCAATTTTTACAGGTAAGAGCGAAGCAAAATAGATGGAGATTCCCATCAAGATATAAATCGAAACAATGATTTTCTTCTTACGTTCACGCGCAATAGACTTAGTTTCTCTAAAGTCAGCAACATAGGTTTGATAAAGTTTGGTATGATAGAGCCAATCTTCAAACCGTTTGGAAGATTTAGAAAAGCAAGCGATTGACAATAAGAGAAAAGGAGTTGTTGGTAATAGCGGTAAAACAACACCAATGATTGCCAGGGCTAATGAGATGAATCCAATACTGAGATAAATGATACGCATGTCTACTCCTAGGTCAGTATAATCTTCTTCTAGTTTCGCATAAAAAGATGAAATCTGTCAAGTTTAAATTAGAAAAGGACTAAAATATCTACTTCAGTCCTTTCACTTTTATTTAACTTTTTCTTCTTCGTAGTCACCGTTGCTACATACAATTTGTTTACCACCACCACGGATTTTCTTCTCCATCAGGAAGTGACCACACTTAGGACAATCACGTCCAACAGGTTTATCCCAAGAGGTAAACTCACATTCTGGGTAACGATTGCATCCGTAGAAAAGTCGATTACGTTTGGTTTTGCGTTCGATGATTTGCCCTTGATGACAGCTTGGACAGGTAACACCGACTTCTTTGACAATAGCTTGTGTGTGTCGACAATCTGGGAAATTGCTACATGCGTAAAACTTACCAAATCGTCCAATTTTAATCACCATCGGACTACCACAAACTTCACAGTCAAATCCTGCTGGTTCATCCTTGATTTGAATTTTTTCCATCTCTGCTTCAGCTTTTGCAACCTCTTTAGAGAATGGTTTGTAAAATTCATCAATAACCCGTTGCCACTCTTCTTTTCCAACCTCAACATCATCCAGTTTACCTTCCATTTCAGCGGTAAACTTCACGTTAACAATATCTGGGAAGTATTCGACAATCAGCTTGTTTACGACTTGACCTAGATCAGTTGGTTCAAAGCGTTTAGATGCTAGTCTTACATAGTAACGTTTTTGGATTGTTTCAATGGTTGGAGCATAAGTTGATGGACGTCCAACTCCGTTTTCTTCCAAGGTTTTAATCAGTGTTGCTTCTGAATATCGTGCCGGTGGTTGTGTGAAATGTTGTTCAGGTTTGCTATTGACCTGTTTGACCACATCTCCTACTTTCATATCTGGCAGCATCTTATTTTTATCAGAATCGTTGTAAATCGCCAAATAACCATCAAACTTAACCTGGCTACCATTAGCAGCAAATTGAACGCCATTTTGCGAAAGTTTAACAGCCATGGTATCAAAAATCGCACCAGTCATCTGACTCGCTACAAATCGATTCCAGATGAGTGTATAGAGTTTAAGCTGGTCTTTATCCAAATACTTAGCAATTTTTTCTGGTGTATTGAAAACACTAGAAGGACGAATGGCTTCGTGGGCATCCTGAGCACCAGAAGCATTTTTTACCCGACTGCCATGCTTAGAATAGTTACTACCAAAGCGTTCATTGATGTAGCCTGCAGCTTCATTTTGAGCTACAGGACTAATACGAGTAGAATCGGTACGCATATAGGTAATCAAACCTTGAACACCTGTACCAATATTGATTCCTTCATAGAGTTGTTGGGCAACCATCATGGTTTTACGAGTACGGAAGTTAATCTTGTTAGCCGCATCCATCTGCATAGAGGAAGTGGTATAAGGAAGCGGAGCGTTTCGCTTGCGTTCTTTCTTATCAACATGATCCACCATAAAGTCTTTACTGGTTAGCTGAGAAAGAACTTCCTTAACCTCATCATTGGTGGTGAGCTTCATTTTTTTACCATTCAAACCAAAGAAAGAAGCTTGAAATTGTTTGGTTCCTTTTTTGAAAGTACCATCAATAGTCCAGTATTCTTCTGGCTGAAAGGCATTGATTTCATTTTCACGGTCAATGATTAATTTAAGTGCGATAGATTGCACACGTCCAGCTGATAAGCCCTTCTTGACCTTCTTCCATAAAATAGGTGAAATCGAATATCCTACCAAGCGGTCAAGAACACGTCGAGCTTGTTGAGCATCTACCAAGTCCATATTAATTTTACGAGGTTCTTTAAAAGCATTCTTGACCGCATCCTTGGTAATCTCATTGAAAACAACACGGTTTGTATCATTTTCATTAAGATTTAAAATATGAGCCAAATGCCATGAAATCGCTTCTCCTTCACGGTCCGGGTCACTTGCAAGAAAAACTTTATTGGCTTTTTTTGCTTCTTTTTTTAAGTCATTAATTAGAGGACCTTTTCCTCGAATATTGATATATTGCGGTTCGTAATTATTTTCCACATCGACTGACATACTTGATTTTTTCAAGTCACGAATATGACCGACGCTAGCTAAAACCTTATAGTTCCGGCCTAGATATTTTTCAATCGTTTTAGCCTTAGCAGGCGATTCCACGATTACCAGATTTTTTTTAACTGTTGATTTTTTCTTCTTTGTTGCCGTAGCCACAGTATCACACCTTTTCAAAGTAATAAACTTTATAAAGTGTAAACCATTTTTAAAAACCTGTCAAGACTTAACACCCATATAATAGAAGAAAAGTTTGCTAGATGAAATGATTCTATGTCTAAAACTCAAATTCGCCGAGAATATCCTGCCCACATGTTGCCAACTTTGCTCCCTCCTGAATCAAATGATGACACCCATCTGAGCGCCCATCCAAAATAGAACCTGGGATAGCAAATACATCTCTACCTTCCTCCATAGCACGTTCACAAGTGATCAAACTTCCTGATCTCATCTTGGCTTCAGCCACAATGACTCCTCTACACAAGCCTGCAATAATCCGGTTTCTAGCTGGGAAATGATATTTCAAGGGTTCTTCACCTGGACCGTACTCGCTTAATACTAAATGATTGTCTCCAATATATTCCTGTAAACGTTTATTGGCTCTAGGATAGTAAACATCTAGACCCGTCCCGATAACCGCAATCGTTTTACCACCTTTTTGTAGAACTGACATGTGGGCTGCTGTGTCAATTCCCTTAGCAAGTCCGCTTACTACAACCAATTCATTTTCAAGTTCTTCAATAACTTTTTTCACAGATTTTGTACCTACTTGACTACAAGAGCGACTACCCACAACTGCAATCTTTGGTAATTTTAAGAGATTTAAATCTCCTTTATAAAATATCAATACAGGAGCATCATAAATTTCACTTAGCGCAATTGGATAAACATCATCCAAAATAGAAAATGAAGGAAACTTTTCAAAATCCTTTTGCAATCGTTCCATACTTTCAAAGGTAAGTTTGTGATAACGTTCCATAAAAGCCACTGGATTTCGACACTCTGAAGCTTCTGCGATGGTCTCTAAACTCAATTCTTGATCATAAATTTCTCCATATTGAAGAACATTTAACACTTGTTGATTACTTAATCCTGCCTGTTTTAACTTATAAATTTCAAAATTATCAATCTTAATTTTCATGATCGACTCCTTTTTTTCTATCTATTTATTTATTCGTAAAAAATGAAAAAAACTTCCCAAAAATTTAACTTTTTTAGGAAGTTTCCATTATTAATAATGATGATTTTAGTAATCAGGACGAAGAACTCCTGTGACAGTTGCCTTGGTTGCCTCATAGTCCCCATCAATAACAACCTTGATAATGCGTTTGGCATCCTCTTCAGGGCAAGGAACTAGCGGTAGGCGAGTTGGCCCAACTTCAAATCCCATATAGTTGAGAACTGCTTTAACGGGTGCAGGACTTGGATAAGAGAAAAGAGCATTGACTTTAGGGATGAATTTACGTTGAATAGCCGCTGCTTTCTTCAAGTCACTTTCTTCAATAGCCGTAAGCATTTCATGCATCTCATCACCATTGGTATGTGATGCAACAGAGATAACCCCGTCAGCACCAAGATTCATCGCATGGAAAGCATCTCCATCTTCACCAGTATAAACTAAAAACTCTTTAGGCTTATGCTCGATTAAATAAGCCATGTTAGCCAGACTCGTACATTCCTTGACACCAACGATGTTTGGATGTTCTGCTAAGCGAAGTAAAGTTTCTGGAGTCATTTCGACTACTACACGTCCAGGGATATTATAGATAATAATTGGTAAATCAGAGGCATCTGCAATAGCTTTGAAGTGTTGGTACATCCCTTCTTGGGAAGGTTTATTGTAGTAAGGAACAATCGCAAGACCAGCCGCAAAACCACCAAACTCTGCTACTTCTTTAACGAATTCGATAGAGTCACGTGTGTCATTTGTCCCCACACCAGCGATTAAGGGAACACGGCCATTGACAACCTTCTGAACGGCGGCAAATAATTCCAACTCCTCATCGTGGGTCAAGGTTGGACTCTCAGCGGTTGTCCCTGCTAGAAGGATACCATCCGTATGGTGAGCCAATAAATGCTCAATTAAATCTGGAATCGCATCGAAATTTATAGAACCATCCTCATGGAAAGGAGTAATAAAAGCCGTGATAATTTTACAATCTTTTAAATCTTGATAAGACATACAAAACACCTCTCTACTTTAAAGAAGGAGTTCAAAAGAACTCCTACACATTATTTCAATTCAAATTTTAATTCAGCAGTTAGATGAACTAAACCTCGTTCATGTAAAGTTTCTGCGATTTGAACTGAGTTCCAAGCTGCACCTTTTAGAAGATTATCAGATACCACCCACATATGGATTCCTTTTTCTGCATCCAAGTCCTTACGGATACGTCCAACGAATGTATCACGTGAACCGACAGCATTGACTGCTTGAGGATAGATTTGATGAGCAACATCATCTTCAAGAACTGCACCTGGGAAGGCAGCAATAGCTGCTTTCACTTCGTCAATTGGGGCCACTTCTTTTGTTTCAATATAGACTGACTCAGAGTGAGCTGACAAGACCGGAATACGCACACAGGTTGCTGATACGGCAATGCTATCGTCTTCCATGATTTTTTTGGTTTCGTTTGTCATCTTCATCTCTTCGTAAGTGTAGTCATTGTCAGTGAAGACGTCAATCTGAGGAAGAGCATTAAAGGCGATTGGATAATGTTTCTTGTCCCCACCACATGGCAAGATGTTTGCTTGGACATCACGTGGATTCACACCTTCATTCAAAACTTCACGTAACTCACGTTGTGTCTCAAGAATAGCACCCATACCAGCACCTGAGACAGCTTGGTAAGTAGATACGATGATACGTTCCAAGCCCCATTTTTGGCGAACAGGCTCAAGAGCCACCATCATTTGAATAGTTGAACAATTAGGACAAGAAATGATTCCGTTGTGAGCATCAAGGGCGTGAGCGTTCACTTCGGGAACAACCAGTGGTACATCTGGATTTTGACGGAAGTAGGAAGTATTATCTACAACAACTGCTCCTGCTTTAACAGCATAAGGTGCGAATTTTGCAGAAGTTGAACCACCAGCAGAGAAAAGAGCAATATCAACACCTTCAAAAGAATCTTCTGTGGTTTCTTCAATGGTCACATCTTGACCCTTGAATTGTAAGACCTTCTCTGCAGAACGTGCAGACGCAAGGTAGCGAATATTTTCAATTGGAAGAGTTGATTCTTCTAACATTTTGATCATTTGAGCACCTACGGCACCTGTAGCACCGACAACAGCAACTGTGTATCCCATAACAAACCTCTTTTGGAATTTTCTAAAAATTTCTGTAATAGAGCTATTATACTACTTTTTAAGAAAATTGAAAAGTCTTTACCATACCTATTTTCTGAAAATGACAAAAAAGGCCGCTAATACTAGCGAACCTTTTATTACTATTCGTAAAATTGCTTGTATGGCTTATTAAAAGCGTTTAAAATATCTGATGGAGTATCTGCATATGATTTTGTCTCTATCAAATTTCCTTTAACGATAATTCTTTCAACAGCATTAGCATCTTCACAGGTCACCAAGGTAACCTCACTAACACCATCTCGTTCATCAATTACATCTACTCGATCAGGAGTTACAATTTTGACTTCTTCAATCTCGTATGTATAGACTTTTTCTTTATCAGTGAGATAAATTTTCATTCCTTTTTGAGCACGAGCAAGAGGTGAAAATAACTTCTTATCCGCATTTTCTCCAGCAAATATCCGGTGACTCGCCAAAGAATAGTTTCCTTCTCCCATTACCTGATTTGGTTTCATTGTCCCAGCACCATAGAAAAGGTTAACATTTGCGAGTCCTTTAAATATAGGCAAGTTCATTTCAAGTTCTGGAATTGCAATTCCACCAATAACAGGAAGCTGTTGGGAATCCCATTGAGCTGATAGCACTGCCTCTGATGATAGAGCTTTAACTGAGTTAAAATCAAAATTTCCATCCGCAGAAGCATTTTTATCAAGTGTTTCTTTAGAAACTTGTCCTACCTGATACTTATTGGTATTTAAAATCATAAAGAAATTTCGAATCTGTGAATTAAAAATTAAAGCTAGAGACAAAAGGATTAAAAACCCGGATATAATATTAATCAGCAGATTCTTATGCTTATTCTTTTTTCTTTTAGTTCTTTTTTGAGACATTATTCTTCACTTTCTATTTCATTTTCTGCCCCAACTTCTTCTTTCTCTGCTGCCGCAACTGTCGTAAAGGTCACAATTTTAGCATCCTGATCAAGACGCATCACTTTAACTCCCATAGTTGAGCGTCCTGTTTGCGAAATATTGGCAACGTTTGTTCGAATCATCACACCTTTATCTGTAATGATCATCAAGTCTTCATCACCCGTAACAGTCAAAAGACCGGCAAGTGGACCATTTTTATCGGTAACATTGGCTGTCTTCATACCTTTACCACCACGGCCCTTGGTCGGATATTCTGTAGCGACCGTTCGTTTACCATAACCTTTTTCGGTGATAATCAGAACCTCATCCTGATCAGTAATAACACTGGCTCCAACTACTGTATCACCTTCACGAAGGTTCACCCCTCGAACACCAGTAGCACTACGGCTCATACTGCGAACAGTTGATTGGTTAAAGCGGACTGCGTAGCCTAGTTTTGTTCCGATGATGATGTCCATATCTTCTTGAGTAAGGAGAACATTAATTAACTCATCTTCATCTTTCAGATTTAAGGCTTTGAGACCGTTTTGACGAATGTTTGCAAATTCTTTGACGCTCGTTCTCTTGACAATACCTGCTCGAGTTGTGAAGAAGAGGTAAGCATCATCACTACGTTCTGAATCAACATTGATAATGGTTTGGATACTTTCTCCTTCATCCAGCTTCAAGAGATTCACAACAGGCAATCCTTTGGCTGTACGACCATACTCAGGGATTTCATAACCTTTAAGTCGGTAAACTCGCCCTTTGTTGGTAAAGAAGAGTAAGTGATCATGGGTGCTAGTAGATACCAACTCACGCACAAAGTCATCATCCTTGACGCCAGTACCTTGAACACCACGTCCACCACGTTTTTGAGCAGTAAACTCGTCTTGATCCAAACGTTTGATATAACCTTTGTTTGATAAAGTGATGAGAACATCAGATTCTTCAATCAAATCTTCATCTTCGAGTGTCAAGACTTCACCGACCATCAACTCAGTACGACGTTTATCACCAAACTTACGTTTGACCTCATCCAATTCTTCCTTGATGATTTGTGCCACACGATCTGGCTTAGCAAGAATATCTGCTAAGTCAGCAATCAATGCTATGAGTTCATCATACTCAGACTGAATCTTATCACGTTCCAAACCTGTCAAACGACGGAGACGCATATCAAGAATTGCTTGACTTTGACGCTCAGAAAGCTTGAACTTGCTCATCAATTCTGCTTGAGCCTCTTCATCAGTTTCACTGGCACGGATGATACGAATGACTTCGTCAATATGATCTAGTGCAATCAAGAGACCTTCTAAGATATGCGCACGCGCTTCAGCTTTCTCTTTATCAAACTGAGTGCGTCGAGTCACCACTTCTTTTTGGTGCTCAATATAAGCATCTAAGATTTGACGCAGAGAGAGAATCTTTGGAACACCATTTTGAATGGCCAACATGTTAAAACCAAAGCTAGTTTGCATCTGAGTCATCTTGAACAAGTTATTTAAAATGACATTGGCAGACGCATCCCGTTTCACTTCAATGATGAAACGTACACCTTCTCGGTTTGACTCATCACGAACAGCTGTAATACCTTCGATACGCTTTTCTTGTACTAAGCGTACAATGTGCTCATGCACTTTCGTCTTGTTAACCATGTATGGAAATTCTGTAACAACAATACGCTCGCGACCAGTTTTAGTGACCTCGATTTCAGTGCGAGAACGAAGTACGATAGAGCCTTTTCCTGTTTCGTAGGCTTTATAAATACCTGATTTCCCCATAACGAGAGCACCAGTTGGGAAATCTGGACCAGGCAGTACTTCCATCAATTCTTTGGTTGTAACTTCTGGATTATCCATGACCAACTTAACAGCATCAACGGTCTCTCCTAAGTTGTGTGGCGGAATATTGGTCGCCATACCAACTGCGATACCCGTTGCTCCATTGACCAAAAGATTTGGAAAACGTGCAGGCAAAACTAAAGGTTCACGCTCATTGGCATCATAGTTATCAACAAAATCAACTGTATTTTTATTGATATCACGAAGCATTTCAAGAGCAATCTTGCTCATACGTGCTTCGGTATAACGTTGAGCAGCAGCTCCATCACCATCCATAGAACCAAAGTTTCCATGTCCGTCTACAAGCATGTAACGGTAACTCCACCATTGTGCCATACGGACCATAGCTTCATAGATTGAGGAATCTCCGTGTGGGTGGTATTTACCCATAACATCCCCAGTAATACGAGCGGACTTCTTATGAGGTTTATCAGGAGTAACTCCTAATTCATTCATCCCATATAAAATACGACGATGAACTGGTTTCAATCCATCACGGACATCAGGAAGAGCTCGAGCAACGATAACACTCATGGCGTAGTCGATAAAGCTAGTCTTCATCTCCCTTGTCAAATTGACATTCACTAAATTTTTATCCTGCATTAACAAATGCCTCATTTCACTATTAATAACTAGTTTTATTATACCATAAATTCTTGTCTATTTCAGTGTTCTGAAACGTCTAAAACGTTTACATAAAAAAGTAAATAGGTTATTCGTGACAAAGCTTTTTAAAAGTGCTAAAATGAAGATGAACGGGAAATCCCACAATAAAAATAAAGGAGATGTTTAGGCAAATGACAGCAACTAAACAACACAAAAAAGTTATCCTCGTTGGTGACGGTGCCGTAGGTTCATCTTACGCTTTCGCTCTTGTAAACCAAGGTATCGCTCAAGAACTTGGTATCATTGAAATCCCTCAATTGCACGAAAAAGCTGTTGGTGATGCTCTTGACCTTAGCCACGCCCTCGCTTTCACTTCACCTAAGAAGATTTATGCAGCTGAATACGCAGACTGTGCGGATGCTGACCTCGTTGTAATCACAGCAGGTGCTCCTCAAAAGCCAGGTGAAACTCGTCTTGACCTTGTAGGTAAAAACCTTGCAATTAACAAATCAATCGTAACACAAGTTGTTGAATCTGGATTTAACGGTATCTTCCTAGTAGCTGCTAACCCAGTTGACGTTTTGACATACTCTACATGGAAATTCTCTGGATTCCCTAAAGAACGTGTTATCGGTTCAGGTACTTCACTTGACTCAGCTCGTTTCCGTCAAGCCCTTGCTGAAAAATTGGATGTTGACGCTCGTTCAGTTCACGCCTACATCATGGGTGAACACGGTGACTCAGAATTCGCCGTTTGGTCACACGCTAACATCGCTGGTGTGAACCTTGAAGAATTCTTGAAAGATACTCAAAATGTTCAAGAAACTGAATTGATCGAATTGTTTGAAGGTGTTCGTGATGCTGCTTACACAATCATTAACAAGAAAGGTGCTACATACTATGGTATCGCAGTTGCCCTTGCTCGTATCACTAAAGCAATCCTTGATGATGAAAATGCAGTACTTCCACTTTCTGTATTCCAAGAAGGTCAATACGGAATTAAAGAAGTCTATATCGGTCAACCTGCTGTTGTTGGAGCACACGGAATTGTACGTCCAGTAAACATCCCATTGAACGATGCTGAACTTCAAAAAATGCACGCTTCTGCTAAAGAATTGAAAGCAATCATTGACGAAGCATGGAAAAACCCAGAATTCCAAGCAGCTTCTAAAAACTAAGTTCACATAGAAATAAAAAGTCTAGACAAGTTTGTCTAGACTTTTTTATTTCAAAATAGTTTAATCCATTTTAGCAAATGCTGCTTCAGCATCTGCATTACTAATTACTCCTAATTGAATCTTAGCAATTTTACCATTGGAATCAATAAGATATTCTGTTGGGATACTTCGGATTTGGTAAGCTTGGAAAATGCTTCCTTTTGTATCATACAGAACAGGAATATTCTTATAACCTTGTTCTTCAAACCATTTTGGAAATTGGTCTATAGTTTTTTCACCTTGGATCCCTGGTGCAATAACTGATAAAATTTCAAAGTCACGATCTTCCTTAGCAGCAAGTTCCATCAATTCTGGCATACTTTTCTTACATGGTCCACACCAAGAAGCCCAAAATTTAAGATAGACTTTTTTACCTTTATAATCAGACAATTTGACTTCTTTTCCATCCATTGATTGAAGAGTGAAATCTGGTGCCTCTGCTCCCACAGCCACTTGCTTCACAGTCGTTTGTTGCTGTGGTTGACTCTGAGTTGTTTGGCTTGGTTTACTCTCTTCTTTGCCACAAGCAAACAGAAGAAATAGCGACAAGAAACTAAATCCGAAATAAATAATTTTTTTCATATGTAACTCCTTTTATCCTAAAATACCCGATAATATATTTAACTGTCCCAACATTAATAAAATTCCCATGAGAATAATCAGCAAACCACCAATTTTCTTTAATAAGAGGATGTGGGATTTGATTTTGCTAAAAAACGGCATGATAAGACCTGATGCCAAGGCCAGAACTAAAAATGGAAGCGCCATTCCAAGAGTGTAAACAAGAGTTAGTAAAGCTCCCTGAAGTGCTCCATTTCCTCCTGATGCAGCCAATGCTAAAACAGAACTTAAAACTGGTCCGATACAAGGAGTCCAGCCAAAACTAAAGCTAATTCCTAATAGAAAGGGTGATAGATACTTGCTGGACTGTTCCTGTTTAAACTTTAGTGTTTTTTGTACCTCTAGTTTTCTTAGATGAAGGATTTCCATCTGATGTAATCCCAATAGGATAATAACAACTCCCATAGTATAACGGAACCAGTCAGCATAAAGTATGTTCCCAAGAAATCCAGCTCCGAAACCAAGGATAAAGAAAATAAGAGAAATACCTGCAATAAAACAAAGAGTGCGAATCAATCCAGACCAGGAAACATCTTTACCCAAAAAACGAAATGTCTTCGACTCCTCTTGATCATCTAACAAAATTCCAGCGTAGACTGGTAACAAGGGAAAGATACAGGGAGAAAAGAATGACAAGACCCCAGCTATAAAGACAGAAATAAAAAATAAAATACTTTCCAATTCAGAACCTACTTTCATTTAGTTATATTTTATTTTACTATAAAAGAAAACGTTTGTAAGATATCTGCTACGCAAATTTATTTTCAACTTTAAAAGATCAAAAAAGGAGCTTAGCTCCTTTTTACTTAATAAGTTCTTTCTTCACCCTGACTAGTTAAGATAACTGGCCCATCCTTTGTAATCACAAATTGGTGTTCATATTGACAAGAAAGGCCTCCGTCAACCGTTTTATGAGCCCATCCTGTTTTCATATCAGTATCAATTTCCCAATCACCTGTGTTAATCATCGGTTCAATTGTTAACACCATACCTTCTCTTAAACGAAGTCCTCGGCCTGCAATTCCATAGTTGGGAACCATTGGTTCTTCATGCATGGTTGGTCCAACACCGTGACCTACCAAGTCACGAACAACACCGTATCCACGACTTTCTGCATATTCTTGGATAGCAGCGCCGATATCACCAATACGATTTCCGACAACTGCTTTCTCAATGCCTATATACATAGCTTCTCTAGTGACTTCCATCAAGTTCTTTACTTGCTCAGAAGGTGTTCCAACTGCATAAGCCCAACAAGAGTCTGCCAAACCGCCTGTATAGCTTTGAGTATATTTCTTCACTTGTTGGACTTTGTCAAAGTTTAACTTAGAAACGTCTAATTCAGACTTGGCAATAGGACCTCCTAAAACCATATCTACTTTTAGTAAGTCTCCGTCTTTAAGAATATAATGTCGCGGAAATGCATGCGCAACCTCATCATTTAGAGAACAACATGTTGCGTAAGGATAATCCATCACCGCTCCGTCAACCCCAATTTGTAAGGGAAGGAAGTTTTCTTCTTTACAACGGCGACGTACATATTCTTCGACTTCCCACATATCTACACCTGGTTTGATGATTTCACGCAAACCGATGTGAATACTTGCAAGAAAATCACCCGCCTTATCCATTGCTTCGATTTCTCTAGCTGATTTTAATGTAATCATGTTTTCTCCTAATTCTAATTAATTTTTACAGTTACATTTGCTTTTGATACTATTTGGTGATTGAGATAAATGTCATAATCAATAATTGCTGACCGTCTCGTATGATGGATAATTCGTGCCTGAATCCGTAAAATATCATCAATCTGAACAGCCTGTAAGAAATAAATCAACATCTGTTCAATGATAAGATTACGTCCACTATTAACAACCAAATCCTGCGTCATATGGGTTAAAATTTCTGCAAGAACTCCATTAGCAAGGACACCATTTTTTTCAAGCATGAATGGTTCAACCGTAATGACAACTTCGTCATGATGGTATGATAACTTCTGACCAATCTGCTCAGAAAATGTTGGGAGAGCTGATACCTGCGAGCGGCTCATTTTTTCCATGACATCCCGCCTAGTAATAACACCAAGTAAGGTTTGATTACTTCTAACAACGGGTACCATTTCAAAATCTTCAGCAATCATTCTCTGACTCACGTTAGCGATATTCGTTGCTAAACCAGTCATATAAACAGTCCTTGTCATGACCTTATCAATGGTAGTACCTGGTGATTTATCTCCAGCATCACGCATGGTTACAACCCCCACAACCACCTTGTGTTGATTGATGACAGGAAAGCGACTAGTTCTATTCTTTCGTACCAAGTCCAAATAATCCTTCACAGTATCTGTTTCCTGTAAAAAACCATATTCATGACTAGTACGATAGATCTTTTCAACTGTTAGAATATCTGTCTTAATTTGAACATTTGAAAGAGCTCGATTAATCATAGTTGCAATCGTAAATGTGTCATGCTTACTGCGTAACACTGGGATATTTTTTTTATTAGCAGCATCCAAAACATCTTTATGAACTTCAAATCCACCCGTTACCAAGACAGCATTTTCATTTTCAAGTGCCAATAATTGGATCCGTGTTCTATCACCGACAATAAGTAGACCACCATCATGAAGATAAGAAAGAATATTTTTTTCTGTCATGGCTCCAATGGAGAATTTACTGAATTCTCTCTCCAAACCTGCTTGGCCAGCTAAAACTTCTGAACCAGTGACTTCTGCAATTTCTGCAAAGGTTAATCTCTCAATGGCAACTTTTTTGGACTTGACACGGACAGTTCCACTTCGAGGACGTGTTTCAACCAATCCTCTATTTTCAGCTTCTTTGATAGCACGATAAGCTGTACCATCACTCACTCCCAGCCTATTTGAAATACTTCGAACACTGACCCGTTTTCCGACTGGTAATTCTTCTAAATAAGCTAAAATTTCTTGGTGTTTACTCATTTAGCTCTCCTTTTGTATAGCGAAATTCTAGATAATCCCGCATCTTACGAGTATATCGATCACTACCCTTGAAACGACGATATAGAACGAAGCCTGATTTTTGTGCAACCTTTTGACTAGCACTATTTTCTAAATGCGTCACAATAGAAAGTTGCTTTAATTCAAACTGATCCATAGACAAATCGCGTAATTTAGTCACTGCTTCCGTCATATATCCTTGAGACCAATAATCTTTCCTTAAAAAATAGCCAATTTCTGCTTCTTTACGGATTTCATCCAGCTTTTCAAACTTGATGGCTCCAATCATCTTCTGTGCTTTCTTATCACAAATCGCCCAAATTCCCAAAGGTGATTTCATAAAGTAGTTAGCAAGAGCATATTGACTTTCCTCAATGCTGGCTTGCGTAGGAAAAATAAATTGGAGATTTTCAGGGTCTGATGCTAGAGCATGAAAGTCATCTACATCCGTAAAAAAGAATGGACGGAAATACAAACGTTCCGTCTCATAGAAAGAATACATTGCTAATTTTGTCCAGATATTCATTGTGTTCCTCAAAATGTCTAATCTTCTATTAGCTCAATATCTGCTCCAAGGTTACGTAATTTCTCAATAATATTTGAGTAACCTCGTAAGATATACTCAACACTAGTAATCTCAGTTCTACCTTCAGCCATAAGGCCTGCAATAACTAGGGCTGCACCTGCACGTAAGTCAGTCGCTCTTACACTTGCACCGTGTAAAGAATTACCACCCTTATAGATAATGTGATCATTAGTCGTTGTAATATCTGCGTTCATTTTAGCTAATTCAAAGACATGGTTCACACGTTTTTCATAAATGGTATCAATCAGTGTTCCTCGTCCTTCTGCTTTCAACAAAAGTGGTGTAATCGGTTGTTGAAGGTCTGTAGCAAATCCTGGATATGGAGCAGTTTTGATATTAACAGCTTTTAGATTTTTCTGCTCTTCAACAAAGATACTATCTTCAGAAACAGTCATATGAACACCCATTTCTTCTAACTTAGCAAGAAATCCTTCAAGATGTTCATAAAGTACATTATTAATAAGGATTCCCTTCCCTACGGCTGCAGCTAAGGAAATATAAGTTCCAGCTTCAATACGGTCTGGAATAACTTGATGCCGAGTTCCGTGTAAGGATTCAACACCATCAATGGTAATCATATCTGTACCTGCACCACGGATATGAGCTCCCATATTGTTTAACAATGTTGCTACATCAATGATTTCAGGCTCACGAGCAGCATTCTCAATAACTGTACGGCCTTGAGCTTTAACCGCAGCAAGCATTGTATTAATGGTCGCTCCGACACTGACAGTATCCATATAGATATGTGCGCCATGCAATTTAGAACCATTTGTGGAGAGATTCATATTGTCTCCCTCGTAAGTTGTAACGGCTCCCATCGCTTCAAATGCTTTTAAATGCAAATCAATCGGACGAGGTCCCAAGTCACATCCACCAGGCAAACCTACTGTTGCCTCACCGAAACGACCTAGAAGACTCCCATAGAAGTAATAAGATGCACGAAGACTATTAATTTTACCGTATGGCATTGGTTTATTTTGAACTCCACGAGGATCTATTTCTAAAACATCGTCATAGCGTTTAACACTAGCTCCCATGATTTCCATTATATCAATCAAACTAGCCACGTCTGAGATGTCTGGTACACAGTCCAAGATGACAAGATCATCTGATAAAATAATAGCTGGAATCAGAGCAACCACACTATTTTTTGCTCCGCTAATGGTTATCTCACCCTTTAATGGACGGCCACCGTTAATGACAATTTTTTTCATTAATTACTATAAACTCTTTCACTATTTATTCATGAGGTCTCACCTTATATTATATCATATTTCTTTCTTTTTTTCTATTGATGTTGATGAAATATATTGCTAAAGACTATACTGAATCCAAATAATTTCCAAAGTATTCTTAAAACATTACTTTCTCTAATTTTATGGAACAAAAAAGCCTTCCGAGAATCTCGAAAAGCTCTATTATATGCTAGTTAAAGCCTACTAACCTTCCATTTTAAGGCTAGAGATAAAAAGGTTTACTAACCCCTTTTATTTTGCGATAGGGTATACAGAAACTTGTTTCTTATCGCGACCTTTACGTTCAAAGCGTACTACGCCTTCAACTTTAGCGAACAAAGTATCGTCTCCACCACGACCAACGTTTACACCTGGATAGATGTGTGTACCACGTTGACGGTAAAGGATTGATCCACCAGTTACAGTTTGTCCGTCAGCTGCTTTAGCTCCAAGACGTTTAGCTTGTGAATCGCGTCCGTTTGATGTAGAACCTCCACCTTTTTTGTGGGCGAAAAGTTGCAAGTTGCTAAGAGTCATTTTTAACATAATGTTTTCCTCCGTGTTAGTTTTCTGTGATAACTCTGGTTTGGACGAACTCAGAAGAGTTCTCCGATAAATTTGCCATACCCAAGAAAAATGATTCGAAGAATAACTGCGTCATTTCTCTCTGGTGTGAAGGAAGATCAGTTGGAATTTCAACCATCAGATAACCACCTTCATCTTCGTTTAATTCTAAGATTGGTTCGTAGCCTGCAAATTTCTCAATGGAATTGATAAAATTTATGGCAAGCGTAGAAACAGATGCACACACGACATCATAGCCGTATTCGCCACTCTCGGCGTGTCCACTAATCTCCGCACTCCTCAGCTCGCCATCTTCGGCTCTCTCAAAGACTGCTTGTATCATGTGTTCTCCTTAAAATTAAGCGTTGATTGCGTTGATGACAACTTTTGTATATGGTTGACGGTGACCTTGTTTACGGTGGCTACCTTTTTTAGGTTTGTACTTATAAGTAACAACTTTCTTTTGTTTTCCTTGTTTTTCAACAGTTCCAACAACAGTAGCTCCAGAAACAAGTGGAGTTCCGACAACAGTGTTTTCACCACCAACAAGAACAACTTCGTTAAAAGTAACTTCTTGACCAGCTTCAACGTTCAATTTTTCGACGTAGATTGCTTGACCAACTTCAACTTTAACTTGTTTTCCGCCAGTTTTGATAATTGCGTATGTGCTCATTATGCACCTCCTATGTATTTTTGGGTTTCCCCGTATTTTTGTGAAGACTCGCCTAGCATCGTGGGACGAACCACTTAATAGAAGAGCTCTAAGTAAAACAAAGAATAAACTAGGAATGGAGCCGAAGACATAACTTATGTTAGGCAAGGCGATCATGACGAAGTTTAAATTTGTTATAAAACGAGCGACGATGTTCGAGCGGTTGCACAGGATTGTGCACAGTCAACTCTACAAGTATAGCATGATTCCAAATTTTTGACAAGTATTTTCAATCAAAATGATGCTTTTCTTTGCTTTTTTTAATTTATGAATATCTATCTTGTTCAGTATTTATCTGTGAGATAAAATCATTGTTCTAAAAAGCTCAAAGAGTGACTAGTAATCTCAAAAGAGCTCTCTAGCTAGTTCACCCTATCTGTGATATAATAAACACAATAAATCGTTTTTAAAAAGGAGTCTCTATGCTTAAACTCGGCATTATCGGAACGGGCGCAATCAGCCATCATTTTATCGAAGCAGCTCATACTAGTGGAGAATATCAACTGGTTGCAGTCTATTCAAGAAAAATCGAAACTGCAGAAAGGTTTGCTTCTCAATATTCAAATGTAACATTATTTGACCAGCTAGATGAATTTTTCAAGCATCCATTTGATGTGGTTTATGTTGCTAGTCCAAACTCCTTGCACTACAGCCAAGCTAAAGTTGCTTTATCTGCTGGAAAACATGTTATCCTTGAAAAACCAGCGGTGACTCAACCACAAGAATGGCAAGATTTGGTTCAAACGGCTAAAGATAATAAATGTTTTATCTTTGAAGCAGCACGTAACTATCATGAATATGCTTTCGCTACAATTAAGAACTTTTTAGCTGATAAACATGTTTTAGGTGCCGATTTTAACTATGCCAAATATTCATCTAAGATGCCTAACCTACTTGCTGGCGATACTCCTAATGTTTTCTCAGACCGTTTTGCAGGTGGTGCACTTATGGATCTTGGTATTTATCCACTCTACGCTGCTGTTCGCTTATTTGGAAAACCGACTCATGCAACCTATCAAGCTCAGAAACTAGATAATAGCATTGATTTAAATGGGGATGGTATTCTCTCCTATCCTGACTATCAAGTACACATCAAAGCAGGAAAGAATATCACTTCTAATCTTCCTTGTGAGATTTATACTACTGATGGAACCTTGACACTTAATACAATCGAGCATGTCCAATCAGCTACTTTTACAGACCATAAAGGAAATGAAGTTCAACTTCCTATCCAGCAGGCTCCTCACACCATGGCTGAGGAAGTCGATGCTTTCGCACATATGATAAATCAACCAGACCAGACACTCTATCAGCAATGGCTTACTGATGCAACAAATGTTTATCAAGTTCTTTATACCATGCGCCAGGATGCTGGCATTAGATTTGAGGCAGAAAAATGAAAACCAAACTACCCACCGAATGGCAAAAATTGATTGATAAACTTGGTTTCCAAGAATTCACTTCCATTCAAGAACAACTTTTTGAGCCTATAACAGAAGGTGAAAATCTTCTTGGAGTCAGTCCAACAGGAACAGGAAAGACTTTGGCCTATCTCCTACCTAGTCTTCTCAAACTTCAAAAGAAAAAAGCCCAACAATTATTGATTTTAGCTCCTAACACTGAACTAGCTGGACAAATTTTCGATGTCACTAAAACCTGGGGTGAATCTATTGGCTTAACTGCTCAGCTATTTCTATCCGGTTCGAGCCAAAAACGTCAGATTGAACGACTTAAAAAAGGACCAGAAATTCTGATTGGAACTCCCGGACGTATCTTTGAACTCATCAAATTGAAAAAAATCAAGATGATGAATGTGGAAACAATCATTCTTGACGAATTCGACCAGCTCCTTGATGATTCTCAAATTCATTTTGTCGAGAAAATTACCCACTACGCCCCCCGTGATCACCAACTCATCTACATGAGTGCCACTACCAAGTTTGATCAAGATAAGATTGCAGCTAACACGCGCATCATTGATCTATCAGACCAAAAGTTGGACAATATCCAACACTTCTACATGCAAGTAGATCATCGTCATCGAGTTGATTTGCTCCGTAAATTAGCTCATGTTGAGGATTTCCGCGGTCTCGTCTTCTTTAATAGTTTGTCAGACCTTGGAAGCGCCGAGGAAAAATTGCAATATCGCGATGTTTTGGCTGTTTCGCTAGCTAGCGATGTTAACGTTAAATTCAGAAAAGTTATCTTAGAAAAATTCAAAGATAATCAACTGACACTACTTCTTGCGACAGACCTTCTCGCTCGTGGTATCGACATTGATAGTCTGGAATGTGTGGTTAACTTTGATGTCCCTAGAGATATGGAAACATACACTCATCGTGCTGGTCGTACGGGTCGGATGGGCAAAGAAGGATATGTGATTACTCTTGTAACCCATCCAGAAGATCTCAAAAAGCTGAAGAAATTTGCAAGTGTACGTGAAATTGTCTTGAAAAATCAGGAACTCTATATCAAATGAGAGTGGGACAGAAATCGGTAATTCGTTAGAATTCGATTTCGTCGTCCCACCTCCGCACAGTTGAGTAGGGCTGTAAAAGCTGATGAAATCAGCGTAGTAGAGCCCACTCAACCACTGCGTCTTGCTCGACAATCCAAAGACAATTGAGAGGCTAGGACTTTTGTCCCAGCCTCTTTTTCTTATCCCCAGGTAATTTCTAAGCGGTAGTTCGCAAATGGAACTCCTTCTTTGTTTTGTAATTGATAAGCTAGTTCAATCTTCTCTCCACCAACTTCATAGTGGCTTGTTTGGATAATAAACTCCTGCAAGCCCATAGGTGTTGGAATATAGGCTAAACTATCAGTTCCCTTTAGAAAACGCATGATGGTCTTTGGAGTTGAGAAACGCGTCATAATCAGCTCTTTATCATCAAACTTGAGGACTACTTTTTCTTTCTCCTCATTATAAAAAAGCAGGTATCCATAGTCGCCCTTTTCACGTAATTCAACATCATAAAGTTGGTCCACTACTTCCAACTGCTCATCGAACTGGATGGTATTTCTCATTCTAATCTTCACAAGTCTTCCTCTTTCTTCTCACTTATCCCTACTATTTTACCAAAAAGGCAAGGAATTTGCTATAATGGTCTTATGAATGAAAAAGTATTTCGTGACCCTGTTCACAACTATATCCATGTTAATAATCAAGTTATTTATGACCTGATCAATACAAAAGAATTTCAACGGCTACGTCGCATCAAACAGCTTGGGACATCTAGCTATACTTTCCACGGTGGAGAGCATAGTCGTTTTTCTCACTGTCTAGGAGTTTATGAAATTGCACGTCAAATCACTGAAATTTTTGATAGAAAATATTCTGACGAATGGAATCCAAATGAATCTTTGTTGACCATGACTGCAGCCCTTCTACACGACCTTGGACACGGTGCCTACTCACACACTTTTGAACATCTCTTTGACACGGACCATGAGGCTATTACAAGAGCAATTATCCAAAGTCCTGAAACAGAAATTCATCAAGTTTTACTCCAAGTAGCTCCTGACTTTCCTGAAAAAGTAGCCAGCGTCATCGACCACAGCTATCCGAACAAGCAAGTCGTTCAGCTAATTTCCAGCCAGATTGATGCTGACCGCATGGACTATCTTCTTCGTGACTCCTACTTCACTGGCGCTTTTTATGGGCAATTTGACCTGACACGTATTCTTCGTGTCATCCGACCTGTTGAAAATGGTATCGCCTTTCAGCGTAATGGGATGCATGCCATCGAGGACTATGTCCTCAGCCGTTACCAGATGTACATGCAGGTTTATTTCCACCCAGCCACACGCGCCATGGAAGTCCTTTTGCAAAATCTTCTCAAACGTGCCAAGGAACTCTATCCTGAAAATAAAGACTTCTTTGCCCTTACTTCACCACATCTACTACCATTTTTTGAGAAAAATGTAAGCTTGTCTGACTATCTAGCACTAGACGATGGGGTTATGAATACTTATTTCCAACTCTGGATGACAAGTACAGATAAGATTCTAGCTGATCTATCGCAACGTTTTATCAATCGTAAGGTCTTCAAATCCATCACTTTTTCTGAGGAAGACCAAGACAAACTTGAAATCATGCGGAACTTAGTAGAAAAAATAGGATTTGACCCCAACTACTACACAGCTATCCACAAGAATTTTGACCTTCCATACGATATTTATCGACCTGAGTCTGAAAATCCTAGAACACAGATTGAGATTGTTCAAAAGAATGGTGAACTAGCAGAACTTTCTAGTCTGTCTCCTATCGTTCAATCTCTTGCAGGAAGCCGTCATGGTGACAACCGTTTCTACTTCCCTAAAGAAATGCTAAATCAAAACAGTATTTTCACAAATATCATTCAACAATTTTCACATTTGATTGAGAATGATCATTTTACTCCAGACAAGAAATAACAGAGGAAATTTATGAGTATAAAACTTATCGCCGTCGATATCGATGGTACCCTAGTCAATAGCAAAAAAGAAATTACTCCAGAAGTTTTTGCAGCTATCCAAGATGCCAAAGCAGCTGGAGTCAAGGTTGTGATTGCAACAGGACGCCCCATCGCTGGTGTTGCCAAACTCCTTGACGAATTGCAGTTGAGAGATGAAGGAGACTATGTTGTGACCTTCAACGGTGCCCTTGTCCAAGAAACTGCCACAGGACAAGAGATTATCAGTGAATCCTTGACCTACGAAGATTATCTAGATATGGAATTTCTTAGCCGTAAACTTGGAGTCCACATGCATGCAATTACCAAAGACGGTATCTATACTGCTAATCGCAATATCGGAAAATATACTGTACACGAGTCAACTCTCGTCAGCATGCCAATTTTTTACCGTACACCTGAAGAAATGGCTGACAAGGAAATCGTCAAATGTATGTTTATCGACGAACCAGAAATTCTCGATGCTGCTATCGAAAAAATCCCAGCAGAATTTTACGAACGCTACTCTATTAACAAATCTGCTCCATTTTACCTTGAACTCCTTAAAAAGGATGTAGACAAGGGCTCAGCTATTACACATCTAGCTGAAAAACTAGGATTAACAAAAGATGAGACTATGGCTATAGGTGATGAGGAAAATGACCGTGCCATGCTAACAGTTGTTGGTAATCCCGTTGTTATGGAAAACGGAAACCCAGAACTCAAAAAAATCGCCAAATACATCACCAAATCAAATAATGAATCCGGCGTAGCCCATGCTATTCGAACTTGGGTCTTGTAACATGATTAACATATAGAAAAGCACCCCAAAAGATAGATGTAAAACTCTAATTCTGATATGATACCTCTTAAGTAGACATGGTAAA
>NZ_KV841554.1:0-736 GCF_001839505.1 Streptococcus sp. HMSC34B10
GAGGGTCAGCGGTTCGATCCCGTTAACTCCCATAAAGGTCCCGTAGTGTAGCGGTTATCACGTCGCCCTGTCACGGCGAAGATCGCGGGTTCGATTCCCGTCGGGACCGTAGTAACGAAAGTTATTAGACTCGTTAGCTCAGTTGGTAGAGCAATTGACTTTTAATCAATGGGTCACTGGTTCGAGCCCAGTACGGGTCATATTTGCGGGTTTGGCGGAATTGGCAGACGCACCAGATTTAGGATCTGGCGCTTAACAGCGTGGGGGTTCAAGTCCCTTAACCCGCATCATAAAAGTAAGCCGGCTTAGCTCAGTTGGTAGAGCATCTGATTTGTAATCAGAGGGTCGCGTGTTCAAGTCATGTAGCCGGCATTTTTTTAATATAACCAAGAGTCGATGCGAACGTAGTTCAGTGGTAGAACACCACCTTGCCAAGGTGGGGGTCGCGGGTTCGAATCCCGTCGTTCGCTTAGAGAGGCCGGGGTGGCGGAACTGGCAGACGCACAGGACTTAAAATCCTGCGATTGGTAACGATCGTACCGGTTCGATTCCGGTCCTCGGCATAATATGAGCACCCTTAGCTCAACTGGATAGAGTACCTGACTACGAATCAGGCGGTTAGAGGTTCGACTCCTCTAGGGTGCATTCACAATTTAATTCGGGAAGTAGCTCAGCTTGGTAGAGTACTTGGTTTGGGACCAAGGTGTCGCAGGTTCGAATCCTGTCTTCCCGATTG
>NZ_KV841555.1:0-11668 GCF_001839505.1 Streptococcus sp. HMSC34B10
GTTTGGTTCTTTTTCTGAAATTTTTTATTAATTTCTTTCTACATATTAACTACTGTTAAAATAACTTTCTTTTTATAAATAAAAAAGCACTAATTTTTTCTTTAACATAGAAGAAATTATGTTTTAAAGAGTAAAAACAAAAAGCCCACTGTTGTAGGCTTTTCGTAAGATATATTTTAAAATTAAAGCATTTTGTTGTAGAACTCGACGATAAGTGCTTCGTTGATTTCTGGGTTGATTTCATCACGTTCTGGTAAACGAGTCAATGAACCTTCCAATTTGTCAGCGTCGAATGATACGAATGCTGGACGTCCAAGAGTTGCTTCAACAGCTTCAAGGATTGCTGGAACTTTCAATGATTTTTCGCGAACTGAGATTACTTGACCTGGAGTTACGCGGTATGATGGGATATCAACACGTTTTCCGTCAACAAGAATGTGACCGTGGTTTACGAATTGACGAGCTTGACGACGAGTAGTCGCAAGACCAAGACGGTAAACTACGTTATCCAAACGACGTTCCAAAAGAAGCATAAAGTTGAAACCAAGGATGCCACCTTTGATTTTTGTAGCTTCTACGAACAAGTTACGGAATTGTTTTTCACCAACACCGTAAGTGAAACGAAGTTTTTGTTTTTCAGCCAATTGCAAACCGTATTCTGACAATTTTGAACGGTTGTTTGGTCCGTGTTGTCCTGGTACGTAGTTACGACGTGCCAATTCTTTACCTGTACCTGTAAGTGAAAGGCCAAGGCGACGAGCTTGTTTCCAAGATGGTCCTGTATAACGTGACATATGTATGTCCTCCTGATATAAATAATATTTCGGTGGAAATAGTCACTTAGAAAGCCCTGATTCGTGCAGATGCCCTTCGCCTAAACAGCCAAGGTTACTTATCATAAGACACCTGTTGACGAGCTTCATGCTCCCCTGCTGCTATTTCACACAAGGGATATTGTACCATGAAACACTGCATTTGTAAAGAGATTTTTATCTTTATTTCAAATTTAGGCTGAATGTAAACTTGCTTCCTAAGCCATACTGACTTTCTGCTGTGATTTCACCACCAAGCTGATGGGCCAGTTCTTGTGCAATCGCAAGCCCTAATCCATGCCCGCCTGTCTTCATATTACGCGAAGTTTCTACACGATAAAGTCTTTTAAAAATCTTTTCTAAATCCTCAGGAAGGATTCCCTGACCCTCGTCTTTCACACTGATTGTGAGCTCTTGTTCTGTCAATTGGGCAAGTACCTCAATTCTGGTTCCTGGATCTGAATATTTGAAGGCATTGTTTAACAAATTGACCAGAATACGAGAAAGTTTGTCATAATGGCTTTTGATTTTCGCCGACTCAGGTAACACTTGAATGTAAACATCTCGCTCCTCTCGTTCAATCTGAAGTTGGAACTCACTCATTGATTCAATCAACAGCCGATCTAAAAAGACCTCTTCAACTTCTTCGTCAGCTATATCTTGAGGCTGAGCGTTAAGAGTCAAAACATCCAACTCGTCCACTAGCTTGTTTAAGCGCTCGGCTTGGCGACCAATTGTGGTTAAGTAATGGAGTCGCTCCTCTTCCTTGATTACTCCATCTAGAATACCCTCCACAGTAACCTGAATGGAGGTAATAGGAGTTTTAATATCATGAGAGAGCTGCGCAATCATCATTCTTTTTTCTCGCTCGCTCTCATCAAGTGATTGAAAGGTATCTTGTAGATTGCGGGACATGTCATTAAAAGCCTGGCCTAACTCTTGAAACTCTAATGGCCCTTTGGTTTCAATTTCTGTGCTGAAATCTTTGCTTGCTATCTTATGAGCTTGTTTTTTCAAATGTTTCAAAGAAGAAAAAACAGGCGACAAAAGAAAGATGCTCACTGCTGCGCCAATGAAACTAGCAAGTAAGGTCATTCCAACTAGAAAGTAAACTTCACTTTTCTCAATCAACATTCGTTGAACAGCCCAGAAAACGACCAAAATCGTTAGTAGAGTCGAAACTAGATATCCCGCTAAAATATAGCTTTTTAATTTCATTTTTTACCTCTCGGTCTTTCCAGTTTATAGCCCAATCCCCAAACAGTTTTGATAGCAGGAGTGTTTAAATTCGTATACTTACTCAACTCTTGTCTCAAAGCATGGATATGAACATTGAGTGTATTGGTATCATCAACATAGTCCTCTTGCCATACCTTCTCGTAAAGTTCAGTCTTTGAAAATACTCTATCGGGATTGCTGGCTAATATCCATAGAAGTTCAAAGGATTTCACTGTCAATTCCAAAGATTGTTCCCCAACGCGAACCTCATGAGTCACATGGTTGATCACTAAGTCTCCAAGCTCAATCTGCTCTGTCTCTCCTCCACGACTAAGACGGCGCAAGATATTATTCACTCTCAAAACCAATTCCCGTGGGCTAAACGGTTTGGCTATAAAATCATCTGCCCCCAAACTTAAGCCATAAATCTTATCTTGTTCGCTTGTCTTAGCAGTTGTAAAGAGAAAGGGTTGATCAGGAGCAATATACTGAACTTCACTGATGAAATCATAACCGTCCATATTAGGCATCATGATATCTGTGATAATGAGGTCGATAGATTTTTTTCTAAAAAGTTCTAATCCTTCCTTACCATCATGGGCAACTAAAACATCGTAACCTGCCTGTAAAAGATAGCGATTTTGAATATCCAGAATATCTATCTCATCATCAACCAACAAAATTGTCTTTTTCATCTGACACTCCTTTGACAAAAACAGTGTTATACTTGCTTTAGTATAACACTATTTTCCGTAATGTTTAAATGATTTGAACCTTAATCTTCTCTTTTGGTTTTCCAACCCAAAAATCCAACAAAACCTGCCAAGACTAGGCCAAGAATTCCAAGTCCAGCTGTAGCCGTTTGAGCTTCACCAGTATTTGGTAGCATAGGTTGCCCATCATTTCCCCTAGTTTTAGCCATGGAATTATCCATAGAATCAGCCATTCTCATCTCTGAAGCATGGACTTCTTTCGTCATTTCCTTCATTTTGTTCATAGAATCTGACGTAGAAGAAGGCATAGACATCTGATTTCCTTGAGGAGTTCTGGACATCATTTCTAATCCATGAAGTTGAATCGTTACTTGGCGAGTAGCAACCAGATTGGTCAAATCAGGTTTGCCATCTTTAGTGCCGTACACCTTGATGGTAGCTAGATATGTTTGGCTTCCGTTAGCTCGAAGTTGCTCCAGCAAATCCTGACCATCTTTACCAACCGTATTACCATTCAAATCTACTTCGTAGAAATATTGACCTTTAGCCAAGCCTTCAAGTGGTAATAGAGCAGGATTTTTGGCTGTTCCATTGTCTGACCATGGGGCCTTATCTGAGGTTTTTAACAAGAGGCGAGTCAACATACCATCTCCACCAAAAGCTTCGTATGGAATGACTTGGTTGACACCGGCCAAGAAAGGTCCAGGAACCATAGCCTTATCAAGGTAGCTAGCTGGAACATCAATCACGTCTTTGACATTGTTAACAACAGACTCTTTAACCTGATTTGGTGTGGTCAAACCATTCAAATTAACAGTCAAATCCTTAGTCGCTACCAGATTGCTCAAGTCTGCCTTGCCGTCTTTTGCACCGTACACCTTGATAGTAGCTTTATAACTTTGCGTACCGTTTTGTTTCAAGAGGTTAAGCAACTCTTTATCAGATTTCCCTTGGGTATCTGCCAAGTCTACTTCATAGAAGTAGAGGCCTTTGCCTAATTTCTCTACTGGTGGAAGGGCGGGATTTTTGGCTGAACCGTTGTCTGACCATGGGGCTTTATCGGATGCTTTCAAGATAAGGCGAGTCAACATACCGTCACCGGCGAAAAATTCGTATGGAATGATTTGGTTGACACCGGCTGTGAACGGGCCTGGGAAGTTGGCCTTGTCCAAGTAAGTAGCTGGAACATCTACTGCGTCTTTGGTATTGTCAGCCACACCTTTTTGAACTTCAGCCGGGGTGGTTACTGGTTGCGCTTCACTGGCTTCGCGGTCTTGTCCAGAAACTGTAGATGCAGGACTTTCCACAGATTTAACTGCATCTTCTGTTTGTTTCTTAGAGTCAGGTTGTGCTTGCACTTCTTCTTTTGGTGCTACTACCGGCTCTTTAGCAGTTGCGTCCGCTTTTTCTGAAGAGCTTGTGGTATCCACACTTGCTTTAGGTGTTGGAATAGACTGTTCTGAAGGAAGAGCTACATCGACTGCTTTATTTAGAACCTCTGTTGATAGGTCGCCCTTTTCACTCACCGAGGCGGCGTTTGGCACGACTTGAGCAGGAGTCGGATTGACGACATCAGCACGTGCAGAACTTGGTTGACCGACTAGGACAAAGAAGCCACTAGCCACAACAACTGAAGCAACACCAACACTGAGGCGGCGAATAGACCAACGAGTATATCTCTGATTTGGATTGAATTTCATAGGATTCTCCTTAGAGTTTTCTTTTTTTGATGACTCTAGTATAATCTCCTAAAATTAAAAAGGATTAAGAAAAAGTTAAAATTTTTCTTAAATCCTTCTTATAAAATACTTATATTGACTCAATAGTCACTAGAAAAAAGAATGGTCATTTCTCTTTTAATCATTGAGGTGTGCTAGATTATCCAAATATTGGTTATTGATTACTGCCATCATATAGCCATCAGCTTTCAATTGATCATCTGGACCAAACTGAACGTCTAGAGGAGCATTTTCATAGTCACGAAAACCAAGAATATTGAGATTGTATTGTCCTCGAAGGTCTAGTTGACTTAAGCTTTTGCCTGTCCACGATTGTGGAATTTTCATCTCAACAATAGAGACATTTTTGTCCAACTGAAAAACATCAACGCTGTTATTAAATAAAATAGTCTGCGCCAACGAACGACCCATCTCATATTCTGGTGAAATGACTGAATCTGCGCCAATTTTTTCAAGGACTTTTTTTGCTGTATAGCTTTTAACCTTAGCAATAACAGTTGGTACTCCTAGACTCTTGCAATGCATGACTGCAAGCACACTAGATTCTAAATTTTCCCCAGTTGCCACCACAACTGTATCGCAGGTATCAATTCCTGCTGAGAGCAAGAGCTCTTCATCTGTTATATCTCCAACAACTCCACGTACCAAGACAGGTTCGAACTGATTGATTCGTTCCTCATGGTCGTCAATGGCGATTATATTTATATCATGCTGAGCGAGAGCGGTAAGTACACTACTCCCAAAAATACCCAAACCTAAAATTCCAATTGTCCGATCTGACATAGTTTATCCTTTCTTATCCTATGGTAATATCTGCTTTCATATAGTGGATCATATCTTTCTTATCTGGTTGATACTCAGCCAAACTGACTAACAGTGTGAGTGGTCCGATTCGTCCGATAAACATCAGTATCATGATAATGCTTAGAGCTAATCTGCCTAACTCTGGTGTCAGATTGGCAGTCACTCCGACCGTGGCAAGCGCTGAAATTGTCTCGAACATGATGTAGATAAAGCGCGGATTCCCTTCTGCGGTTACCCCTAACAGGATCAAGCCCAGCAAGAAAGTTAGCAAGAAGATAATAAAGACACTGAATGATTTTTGGACTGTCCGAGGTAAAATTGTTCTCCGAGCTACATTGGCATGGGGTAATCCTAAAAGTTCACTGCGTGCAAATACTAATAATACAAAGAAGGTTGTGATTTTAAGCCCCCCGGCTGTTCCACCAGGCGCCCCACCCAGAAACATCTGCAAAATATAGATCATCAAGGTAACAGGCCTAGCCTGAGTAAAATCAATAGAAGCAAATCCTGCTGTCCGCATGCTGACAGTTTGGAAGAAACTAACCAGTAATTTATCAGGGATGCTGAGATTGCCAATCGTTCCCGGATTGTTCCACTCTATCAAGAGGGTTGAAACTGTTCCAGTAAATAAAATTCCTGCTGTCAAGAAGAGAACCAACTTGGTGTGGAAGCGAAGCCGACGTTTTTTCTTGCTCAACTGCGTGGCCAGGTCAAACCAAACCATGAACCCTAGACCACCTGTGATGATCAAAGCAGCAAGCACTAGATTAATCAAAGGATCAGTTTGAAAAGCTATTAAACTTGTACTTCCAAAATTATCAAAACCAGCATTACAGAAAGCTGAAATAGCTACGAAGATAGAGGTAAAAATTCCTCGGCCCCAACCAAATTCTGGAACAAAACGAAAACTTAACAGGAAGGCTCCGAGTCCTTCAACGATAAAAGTCGTCAAGAAAATCGAACGTATGAAAACCATTAAAGACTGAGTTTCTCCATAACTAAAGCTCTCCAGAATTGTTTCACGGCTACGAAGACTTAGCTTTTGCTTACTTTGAATATAAAAGACCCCTATAAAGGTCATGAGACCCAAACCACCAATCTGGATCAAAAACATACAGATTAACTGACCCCAGATGTTATATGTAGTAGCTACTGGTTGAGTAAAGAGTCCTGTCACACAGACCATGGATACTGCTGTAAAGAGATGGTCGAAATAGGTTGCTTGGGAGCTTGTTGCTTGCACAAATGGCAGACTCAAAAGGATAGAGCCTGCGAGAATAACCAAAGCAAAACTTAAAAAAATTCGACGAGCAGGTGATAAACGCCCCAAGGTCGTGTTTATTTTTTCCGAAAATGATTTGAATAACATAGTTACATTGTACCATAAAACAGTTAAAGCAGTCACATATGACTAACAATTTCAAGACATAGTTCTAAGGCCTTATCAAAAGCTTCTGCGCCCCAATCACGGCTATCATAATTTTCTAAATCCGCTAGAGAGTCGGCTGTAAATAGAAGTTGACCCCAAACTACTCCTCGAAGCTGGGCAACTGCCGCAAGAGCCGAGCACCCCATCTCCACAACAGAGCAGCCTTCTTCCTTGCGATAGGCAACCTTTTCAGCTGTCTCTCGATAAAAACCATCTGTCGTCCATGTCATGACCTCTTCATAAGGAATGCCTAGTTGTTCCAAGACTTGCTCGATGGCAGAAATCGCTTCTATATGTACATCCATATAACGAGAAGGCGCTACATAGTGGTAGCTGGCTCCCTCATCTCGCAAAGCGCGAACAGGGACGAGAAAGGCATTTTCTTCTATATTCGCTAACACGCCACAAGTGCCTGTAGAGATGATTTTCTCCACACCGTAGCCAATCAACCAATCCATAAACTGGGCCGCAGGGGCAGAACCAACAGGAGCCTGAGCCAGACACACTTCCTCACCCTTGTAACTCATGACATAAACTGGATAGGTTTTAGTGGCAGAAACAAACTCCCCAACGCACTCTGCTCCTACTTCCTGAGCATAGCGGTCAATCTCCTCCTCTAAAAAATGCATAGATGCACTTCTTTGGTAACTGTAAATCCAAGCCTTCGTGATTTGGCATGATAACTGCTTGAGGATTATCATCAAACTCTAAAATAGGAATAGCGTGTTTTTGAATCATAGAGCACCTCCTCTAAATTTGTACTATTATAACAAAAGCAAAACGAAAGTCAAGATGGGAGAAAAACTTATCTTAAGTAGGAAACAACAATTAAATGCTTTTTCCTCTACTAACAAAATTGCTAAAACTTAGGAATTAGTTTATAATAGATTGAATTTGAAAAAGGGAGAAATCTTATGAAATTCTATTCCTATGACTATGTTCTAAGCCAGATTAGTCAACAGAATTGGGTCATGATTATTGTGTCGACGCTCTTAGTGATTGTAACTGGATTCTTTGCATTTAAGGCATTCAAAGATAAAAAAGGGAGCAAGTTCCGTGAATTATCAATCATTTCTATTTTGACTTTAATTGCTTTTGTATTGATTAGCATTACGAATCTTCAAAGCAGTCAATCCAACGATAATCAATTTCGTAGTTCCTTACACTTCATCGAGATTGTATCAAAAGAGTTAGGTATTGATAAAAAAGATGTTTATGTCAATACTTCGGCTATAACTGATGGAGCGATTATTAAGGTTGGCGACAATTTTTATCGTGCGATTAGCGGGACTGACCAAGATAGCTATTTATTAGAAAAAATGGAACTCTATAAATCAGACGTTGAACTCGTGGAGGTTGAAAAATGATAAGCTTTTTTGCTACAATTGCGATTAAATTGGCCTTGGGGCTTCTGTCTCTTGTTTTTGTTATCAATGTAACAGGTAAAGGAAATCTAGCACCAAGTTCTGCAGTAGACCAAATACAGAACTTTGTTCTCGGGGGTATTATCGGCGGGATCATCTACAATAGTTCAATCACCATCATCCAATACGTTGTTATCCTCATTATCTGGACTATTCTCATCCTGCTCCTTAAATGGCTGAATACCAATATTTCCTTTTTCAAACACTTAATTGACGGGAAGCCAACTATTATCATTAAAAATGGAACATTAGATCCAGAAGCTTGTCGTTCAAAAGGTCTAGCTGCGGCTGATGTTGCTCTTAAATTGCGCTCTCAAGGAATTTTCCAATTGAAGGATGTCAAGAGAGCTGTGATTGAGCAAAACGGACAGCTGATTGTCGTAAGAATGGGTGACGAAAATCCAAAATATCCTCTCATTACCGATGGTGTTGTCCAAGTTGAAATCCTAGAAACCATTGGCAAATCTGAGGAATGGCTAACAGAGAAATTGAAAGAAGAAGGTTTCGAAGACGTTTCTAATATTTTTATCGCAGAATATGATAACGGTCAATTGAATGTTGTAACCTATTAAAAAACAAACTGATGCTTTTCGTATCAGTTTTTTGCTTTTTGACAATAATGGGTATATACTTAAGTTATTATCTGATGGATTTTAGATGATAGAATACATTATCGGAGGTATACCCCATGTCAATCGAAGAAAAATTCAACCAAGCTAAAGGTTCTGTTAAAGAAGGTTTTGGTAAACTAACTGGCGATACAAAAACTCAAGCAGAAGGAGCTGCAGAAAAGGTAGCTTCAAAAGCTAAAGAAGTTGCTGAAGATGCAAAAGAAGCTGTCGAAGGTGCAGTATCTGGCGTGAAAAACATCTTTAAAAAAGACGGAAAATAATTCTTTCTCGTCCTAATATCATAAAAATCTCCCTTCTCTTTCGAGAAAGGAGATTTTCTTTTATGGTCGTCCATCAGGAGCGGGACCTCCAGGGCTACCATTCCCTTGAGGGCCACCGCCAGGTGCCCCTCCGCCTCCAGGCATAGAATTGACAATCTCAGTTTGTTTTTCACCATTGAGATAGATATCTCCGCCTGTGTAGGTCGCTGTTCCATCAAAGTCAAAACCAGTTTGACCAGTCATTTTGATGGTTCCTCCATTAACTGTAATATTACCGTTTGAATCAATTGGATCTGTATCCCCTTGGCCAACTTCAACTGTCAAGTTCCCACCATTCATGGTAAAGAAGATTTCACTTTGTTGGGCGTTTTTGTTAGCTGCATTAACACCATCATCTGTTGAGTATATGGTGATGTCTCCACCGTTGATAGTGATTGACTTACCTTCAAGCCCTTCTGTAGAATTCTTAACGGTATAGGTACCACTATCAATAACCAAATCACCTGATGCGTGGATACCATCGTCCCCTGCAGTAACAGTGATGGTATTATCAGAGAGATACATGGTTCCTACAGATGTGTCCTCATCATTGTCGACCTTAACTCCGTCTTCCTTGGCATCGATAGTCATGGTTGTACCGGTAATGTTGAGTTCATCATTGACATTAAAGGCATCTCCAACTGCTGTGATGTTGTAAGTTCCGCCTGTGATGTGAAGTGTATCATTTGCCTTGATACCATTGTTTTTCTTACCATCTACATTGAGAGTTCCTTTACCGTTGATGGTCAAGTCCACTTTAGAGAAGAGCGCTGCATCCGCTTTTTCGTCACTATTAGTTGCTGAATCTGATAGGCTATTAGTTGTGCCATCTGCTAGAGTTAGGTAAACATGACCGGCTGATGTTGCAGATATAGCAGCATTGGTATTGGTCATGGTCACACCCTTTAGAACAATATGTACATCATCAGTCTTTTCGGCTGCAATCTTAATTTGAACGCCGTCAGATTGGCCAGAAATCACATAGGTACCTGACTTAGAGATTGTAACGGTGGATCCTGATACGTCCACTCCGTCGCCTGATACCGTCGCTGTTGACCCAGACAAGGTTACAGTTGTGGCTGCCTTTTCATCATAGGAAGTGTCGTAGTCCTTGTCTGTAAAATAACTTGTTTTCTTAGCTGTTGTAGTTGAAGTGGTTGTTGTACTATTGCTAGCTGTTGTATTTGCGGTTGACTGAGCACATGCTGTTACTAGAGATAGAGTAGCAAGAGTCGTTAATAAGAATGTCCATTTTTTCGCTTTCATGCTCATTTCCTCGTCTTTCATTTTACATGATTTTAGTCTACGGGACCTTCCTAAAATAAACCTAAATTTTTTCTGAAAATTTTCTTAAACTATACGAGTTCAATTGATAATCAAAACTCATGATAGAAAAAAGAACAGTAAAATGCTGTTCTTTTAATTTTCTTCTTTGGCTGGAATTTCTTTGATAACTCGTGCTGAGTTGCCTGCCAGAACTACATTATCACCAAAAGATTTTGTAATGACAACTCCTGCTCCTGCAACAACGTTATCACCTAGTGTAACACTGAAAGAACGATGGCACCACCACCTGCCCAGAAGTTCTCGCCAATGGTAATCGTGCAAACATCCAACATGGTCGAATCCCAATTGGAATTGAAATTTTCTCATCAAAAGATAAAAAACTAGTACATCGAATGATGTACTAGTTTTTAAGTAGAAAGCTGACTATTTCTCTTTTGAAAAAATCAGATTAGTCTTCTTTCTTTTTACGAGCGATAAGCCCAAATCCACTCAAGACACCTACTAAACCAAGTGCAGCAAGGCTAGAATGATCTTCAGAACCAGTATTTGGCAATTGAGGAGCATCTTCCTTAGTTTCTACTGTATGAGCTACTGGAGCTGGTGTAGTTGGTTTAACTGGTTTAACCGGTACTGAGACTGGTTTTGGAGTTGGTGCTGGAGTTGGTGTTGGAGTCACTTTCTTCTTGTAAATGTGTTGGACATTACCATCTTTATCGACAACTGTCTTCACAAACTCGTAACCTGGAATATCTTTCTTAGGTTGTTCGCCATCTTCTGTTGGGTAACCTGGAATTGGTTTACCATTTTCATCAATATATGAAGTTGTCACTTTTTCGTAGACATGAACTGTATCACCGTTAGGCAATTTCTTAGTCTCAACGAAGCGGTAACCTGGGATATCTTTCTTAGGTTGTTCGCCGTCTTCTGTTGGGTTACCTGGAATTGGTTTACCATCTTTGTCTACAAATGTAGTAACTGGGGTTACTGTTGGTGTGTATGTTGCAGAAGCTTTTGTTCCGTTCATATCTTCACGAACAACTGTTACAGAAGGAGCTGTACCTGTGAATTCAGGTTCTGGTTTGAAGGTTACAGTACCATCTGGAGCTACTGTGTAAGTACCAACACCTGGAATAGTCTTCGTAGTTGAACCATCATCAAATGTTGCTGGAACCTTATCATTCATTGGAACACTGCTATCGCCTTCCTTGAATGTTGGCTTGCCAGTCTGTTCTTGACCTTTTGGTCCAATAGATGTAGCTGGTTCTGCTGTTGGAGCCACTGGAGTTACTGTTGGTGTGTATTTAGCGGTTA
>NZ_KV841555.1:11768-53252 GCF_001839505.1 Streptococcus sp. HMSC34B10
CTGGAGTTACTGTTGGTGTGTATTTAGCGGTTACCGGTGTACCGTTCTTGTCGACACGTTTAACAGTTACGCCTGTTCCTACTCCTGTGAATGATTTTTCTGGGACGAAGGTCACTGTTCCATCTGGGGCTACAGTGTAAGTTCCTTCGCCTGGAATAACCTTAGTTGTTGAACCATCTTCGAAGGTTGCTGGAACATCATTATCCATTGGCACATCAGGATTACCTGGGGTAAAGGTTGGGGTACCTGTTTGTGTCTTACCTTGGATATCTGTTGTTGTTACTGGTTTCGCAGTTGGTGTTACTGGAGTTACTGTTGGTGTGTATTTAGCGGTTACTGGTGTACCGTTCTTATCTACACGCTTAACAGTTACACCTGTTCCTACTCCTGTGAATGATTTTTCTGGGACGAAGGTTACTGTACCGTCTGGTGCTACAGTGTAAGTTCCTTCTCCTGGAATAACCTTAGTTGTTGAACCATCTTCGAAGGTTGCTGGAACAGTATTGTCTATTGGCACATTTGGATTCCCTTCTGTGAAGGTTGGGGTGCCTGTTTGTGTCTTACCTTGGATATCTGTTGATGTCGCTGGATCTGCTGTTGGAACTACTGGTGTAATCTTAGGTGTGTAAGTTGTTTCTACAGCTGTTGCATTCGCGTCTTTAGCTTGAACCTTAACTGGAACGACTTCACCTGAGTATGATTTATCAGTTGGTGTGAAAGTGACAACACCTGTAGCCTTATCAACTGTAAAGGTACCGATAACCTTACCGTCTGGTGACTTAGCATCTACTGAAGCAGCTGGTTGACCATTTTCATCAAGAAGGGTAATGGTATCCTTGTCGATTGGAGCAACTGGATCACCTTCTGTGAAGGTCACTGTACCAGTTTGAACCACACCTTGAGGTGCTTCTGATTCAGCTGGTGTTGCTGTTGGAGCTACTGGTGTAACAGTTGGTGTGTACTTAGCTGTTGCTGGAGTACCGTTTTTATCGACACGCTTAACAGTTACGCCTGTTCCGACTCCTGTGAATGATTTTTCAGGAACGAAGGTTACAGTTCCGTCTGGGGCTACTGTGTAGGTTCCTTCGCCTGGAATAACCTTAGTTGTTGAACCATCTTCGAAGGTTGCTGGAACAGTATCATCCATTGGTACGTTTGAGTTACCTGGTGTGAATGTTGGTTTACCAGATTGAGTTTGACCTTGTTTGTCAGTTGAAGTAGCATCTTCAGCTGTTGGTTTCACTGGAGTTACTGTTGGTGTGTATGTCGCAGAAGCTTTTGTACCGTTCATATCTACACGAACAACTGTTACAGCTGGTGCTGTTCCGATAAATGATTTTTCAGGAACGAATGTAACTGTTCCGTCTGGGGCTACTGTATAAGTACCAACGTTTGGAACTGTCTTCGTAGTTGTACCATCTTCAAATGTAGCTGGTACAGTTTCGTTGATAGCAACAGTCTTCTCAACACCGTCAACTGTCACAGTTCCACCCTTGAATTCAGGTTTTCCTGTTTGAGTTGCACCTTGTACATCGGTAGATGTTGCTGGTGTTGCTGTTGGTGTTACAGGGACAATCTCTGGAGTGTAAGTTGTATCAACCTTGATACCGTTTGAGCTTTCAGCTTGAACCTTAACTGGTGTAACAGTACCTGTGTAAGATTTGTCAGTTGGTGTGAAAGTTACAGTACCAGTTGCTGGGTCGATTGAGAAGTTACCGATAACAGTTGTACCATCTGCCGCATAGGCTGGTGTAGTTCCACTTACTTCATTACCATCTTTATCCAAAAGTTTATAGCTATTTGCTTTAATGGTTACAGGTTTGTCTTGACCATTTACTTGGACAGTTGTTCCTGCAAAAGTTGGCGTACCAGTTTGAGTTGCACCTTGGATATCTTTAGATGTAGCTGGCTTAGCTGTCGGAGCAGCTGCTTTTACAGTTGGAGTGTAGCTTGCTTCAGAAGTAATAGTTGAAGTTGCACCTGTAGCATTTGTCACAGTTGCAGTTGCTTGCACTTTAACTCCCTGAGCAGTTCCGACAAAGTCTTTTTCAGGAGTGAAGGTTACAGCTCCTGTAGTAGGATCAATTGTGTAGCTTCCTTCTCCTGCTACTGTTACAGTTGTTGCGTCTGTCGGTTGACCTGTAGCTGGATCCACCAATTTCTTGCTTGTGATTTGGGCAGTCTTGTCGTTACTCAAATCAAAAGTTGGTGTTTGTGTTTGAGGAACGTTTTGAATGTCTTCAGAAACTTTATTGGTTGGAGTAACGGTAATTGGTGTTACTGTTGGTGTGTACTTAGCTGTAGCAGTCTTAATGTACTCTTCTTGAATCTTACCGTCTTTATTTCGACCAACTGGCGCTGACAATGTAACTTCCACACCTTTGGCTGTACCAGTAAAGCTTGGTTCTGGAGTGAAGGTTACTTCACCAGTTGTAGGATTAATAGTGTAAGTCCCTTCTCCTGCTACTGTTACAGATGTCGCATCAGTAGTAAGACCTGTTGCTGGGTCTACCAACTTAGCAGGATATTCTGCACTTGGAGTGACCGAAATCTTGTCTCCATTTGCGTTAGTTTCAGTTGTGTTAAAGGTTGGTGTTTCTTTTTGAGTTGCACCTTGAATATCTTTAGATGTCTTGTCAACCCCTTCAATTTCAATAGGAGTGACTGTTGGAACGTATTGACCATCCATGGTATTCAACTGACCATCAATATTTGGTTCTTGGTCTGGGAATTTTGATGACCAACCAGTATCGTAACCGTTGTTATCTACACGACGGATTGAGATACCATCAGCAGTTCCAAGGAAGTTATCCTCAGGAATAAACTCAACATCTACATCTTTACCTTTAGCAGTAATCTTGTACTTACCTTGTCCTTTAACGACGTAGTAACCGTCTGCATCAAGGGTTGCACGATTGCCATCTTTGTCAACGATGTATGGTGCTACTGTTTCATCGATGACTGCCTGAGAGTTACGTTGATACTTGTGCTCTCCACGTGCTGTAAAGGTTACTGTTGCTGTTTGTTTAGTAGCTTGAGGACCAGAAGTTTCCTTAAATTCCCCTTTAGGTGGGTGGGTGATTTGAGTCTTGAAGTCTTCTACTTCCCCTGAAAAGGCCATACCCGTTGGACTTTCAATCTCAGTAGCTTTCTTAGCAATACGGACACGAGCACCAAGCTCGTTGACGCTAGGATCGATGTAAGTCTTGCTGTTTGCAAAGGTCAACTCAACAGTGCCATCTTGTGTGATTGTAGCGAGATTTGAGCGTTCATCCTCATCGAATTTACCATTTTGGTTAAAGTCTACCCAACCATAGATATGTGCTTCTGAAGCTCCATCCAAATGGGCTTGAACTGACATCTTGTAGTTCCCTGGGCGTGTACGGTCCATCTTGATCATCTCATTGGTTGTCCCTTTGAGGTCATCTGGAAGCAATTGGTCAATTCCTTCATCGGCCGTAGTTGCCTTATCATCACCGAACCAGTCAAGAGTCGTATTTTCATCCATATCTGGGCTCACGTTACCAAGATACGGTTGATTTACTTTCGCTCCAGTAACACCGTCTACAGTTGCAATGGTATGAACTGCCTTACCATATGACTCAGGAGCATCCCCTTCATCAAGCGGGAAGAAACCAAGCATGGCTGATTGTTTCCCGCCTGAAGCAATGTAAAGACCAATCTCAGAAGCCCCCCTAGTCATAACAAGAGGAACATCCACATCAGCAGCAGAAATATTTGGTCCGAAGATCCCTGTTCCGAGACCTCCAGTTGTTAAATCGGCACTTCCAAAGTACTTCCAAGCAACTGCTTTTTTATCTGGCCCAACTTGATTTGCTCTTCGAAGTTGGTCAAGGTTGATCCTATTGAAATTCATGCCATTTATTTTAGTGGAAGGGTTCGAACCAAATAAATTGTCTGTGTCTTGAGGAATATAAGTTACATTATTTCCTCTGACCGATTTTTTCCATTCCCCTATATGTTGCCATCCTTGTCCGTTTGTGGTGAACATAACCAATTCACCGATGCTAGCAGATTCCCCATCCGCCATAACAATGGCAGGTTTGACCACTTTTCCACGGAAGGTCGCAGAAATTTCAAACTGGACTCCAATGTTCCCACCATTTAATTCTGAACTAATGGTAGTTTTCTTTGTCCCAGTATCAATACCTTCGAATTTAATTTCAGTCCAACGGTTTTGAGCCTCGGCAATAACCTTTGCTTCGTGACCAGCGTTCAATTCTGCAAGCGCTTTTTGATCAGTAGTCCCACTCACATAACCATTTCTGGCATTTGGATCATAGGTAGCCTTTTCAGCTGCCGTCGCTCCTCGGTCTTCTAAGCGCTTTTTGTAGATTTCTGTTGCTTGGAAGGGTTTCAAAGATTTAACTTTGACGGTTACCACGTAACCCGGCATAATTTCCTTAGTATAGGTGGCACCAACTTGAAGGGCAAGATCCCCATTCGACGTTGTTGTAGTACCCGTCCAGTTGGCTGTATCCCCAAAGTCCAACCAAGTAATCTGTCTAGTCATAGATTTGGCATCAAGATTTGTTGTATATCCTGGTTTTTCAACTTTTGGAGTTGATGTTGCGTCTACAACATCTGCCCCTACTCCAGTAGTAGCTGCTGTTTCTGCACGGAAGGCTGTGCCTTTGTCAATCTCTTTCCCATTACGAGGGTCGTTCTTCCCTGTATTTGCGATTGCGTTTGTCCCTTCAGCTGGTGCAGTGTTTTCAGCTGGTTTTCCTGTAGTTGCTTCTGTTGTAGCAGGAGTTTCAACTACTGGTTTTTCTACTTTCGCTACTTCCTTATTTTTCAGTTTCGCATTGACAATTGTTACAAGTGATTGGTAAGCTGCATCTAGTTCAGCTTGGCTTGTAGCAGTTGCAAGAACATTTTGAGCGTTGGCAAGACTTGCTTTGAGAACTTCTACACTCTCATCTGTCTTGTTGCTGTATTTGCCATTTGCCAAGTTTGCTTCAACTTCAGCAACATAAGCTGCTAATGTTTCAGTTTTAAGCTCAGGTTTTACCTCAGTTGAAACTACAGGTGCTGCTTCTGCTTGGTAAGTCACTTCTTTTGCAGGTGCTGCTTTCACTTCTTTTGCAGGTGCTGCTTCAGTCGTAGCAGGTGTTTTAGCTTTTTCAACTTCCGTTTTAGCTGCGACACCTTCAGCTTGTTTATTTTCAGTCACTTCATCAGCTCCGACACTTGTAGCAGTTCCAGCCATCACTAGTGTTCCTAGTAGGACCGAACAAACCCCTACATGAAGTTTACGGATTGAGAATCTACTGATACGATCGTTAAACAGATCATTTTTCATGATTTTCCTCCATCCCCCTTTGGGAATTTATTTTTTATAGTTTATTTATTGTTGATTATCTCTAAAAATACAACATCTTATTTTTACACTTCAAAGTATAAATGTCAAGAATTTTTACCATTTTTTTATTAAATGACCTAGCCTTAAGACAAATTGGTCAATTTTTCAAGAAAATAGGCCTTATACTTTTCGTATCTCTAACACGCCAAAAGAGGGAAAGTTCCCTCTTTTAGAGTTAGTCAATTATTCATTTGTTTCGTCTGTCTCCACTAAGACGTCCACTTGTCCTTCTTCTTGTGAATCTACGAGAAGTGACTCTTCATTAACAGCTTGTGGTTCAAGGTTGCGGTAACGAGCCATACCAGTACCTGCTGGGATGATCTTACCGATGATAACATTTTCCTTAAGTCCAAGGAGATGATCTTTCTTACCACGGATAGCCGCATCTGTAAGGACACGCGTTGTTTCCTGGAAGGAAGCCGCTGACAAGAAGCTATTTGTTTCAAGTGAGGCTTTGGTAATTCCCATAAGGACTGGGCGACCAGTCGCTGGAACACCACCTGCGATAAGGACATCTTTGTTGGCATCTGTAAAGTCGTTGATATCCAAAAGTGTACCCATGAGAAGGTCTGTATCACCTGGATCCATGACACGAACTTTACGGATCATTTGACGAACCATAACCTCGATGTGTTTGTCGCCGATTTCTACCCCTTGGCTACGGTAAACTTTTTGTACTTCACCAAGAAGATAAGTTTCAACTGACAAGACATCACGTACAGCAAGGAGATGTTTTGGTTGGATAGAACCTTCTGTCAAGGCTGCACCACGAGAGACTTGATCTCCAACTTGGACACGCATACGAGCTGTAAATGGTACCACGTATTCGCCTTCACCAGTTTCGCCCTTAACAAAGACTTTCTTAGTGCGAGTTGAAGCATCTTCTTCGATTGCAGTAACTTGTCCTTTGACTTCTGTGATAACCGCTTCCCCTTTAGGATTGCGGGCTTCAAAGATTTCTTGGACACGAGGAAGACCTTGCGTGATATCGGTATTTGAGGCAACACCACCCGTGTGGAAGGTACGCATTGTAAGCTGTGTACCAGGTTCCCCGATAGATTGGGCAGCGATGGTTCCAACTGCTTCACCCACTTCAACCGCATCACCAGTTGCCAAGTTGATACCATAACAGTGACGGCAGACACCGTGACGAGTGTTACATGTAAATACAGAGCGGATAGTGACTTCTTCCACACCAGCATTGACAATTTCACGCGCCTTGTCTTCTGTAATCAATTCGTCTGGGCCGATGATGACTTCACCAGTTTCTGGGTGGCGAACCGTTTTCTTAGTGTAACGACCATTGAGACGTTCTTCAAGAGATTCAATCATCTCTTTACCTTCTGTGATAGAGCGGATCAAGAGACCACGGTCAGTTCCACAGTCATCCTCACGAATGATAACGTCTTGGGCAACGTCAACCAAACGACGAGTCAAGTAACCTGAGTCGGCTGTCTTCAAGGCCGTATCGGTCATCCCTTTACGGGCACCGTGAGTTGAGAAGAACATTTCGAGTACTGACAAACCTTCACGGAAGTTTGAAAGGATTGGCAATTCCATGATACGTCCGTTCGGAGCTGCCATCAAACCACGCATACCGGCAAGTTGTGAGAAGTTTGAGATATTACCACGGGCACCAGAGTCCATCATCATAACGATTGGGTTCTTAGGATCTTGGTTGGCAACCAAACGTTTTTCAAGTTTTTCACGAGCTGCACGCCATTCAGCTGTAACAGCATTATAGCGTTCATCATCTGTAATCATACCACGACGGAACTGTTTAGTGATTTGTTCCACACGTTTGTGTGATTCTTCGATGATTTCAGCCTTGTCTTCAACAACCGGGATATCCGCAATACCCACTGTCAATCCAGCAAGTGTTGATTGATGGTAACCTAAGTTCTTCAAACGGTCAAGGAAGGCTGAAGTTTCTGTTGTACGGAAACGTTTGAAAATCTCAGCGATGATATTTCCAAGGTTTTTCTTCTTGAATGGTGGATTGATTTCCAACGCGCTAATAGCTTCATGGATATTTCCACCTAGTGGCAAGAAGTATTTATCCGAAACGCCTTCTGTCAAGTTAGCGTTTGTTGGCTCTTGCAAGTATGGTAGGCCTTCTGGCATGATATCGTTGAAGAGGATTTTACCAACAGTTGTCAGCAAGATTTTGTGTTTTTGATCCTCTGTCCATGGTTTATTCAAACTATCAGTCGTAATCCCAACACGTGAGTGTAGGTGAACATAACCATTGCGATATGCCATGACAGCTTCGTCACGGTCCTTAAAGACCATTCCTTCACCTTCACGACCAGCTTCTTCCATGGTCAAGTAATAGTTCCCCAAAACCATATCCTGAGATGGTGTAACGACTGGTTTTCCATCTTTTGGATTCAAGATGTGTTCAGCAGCCAACATCAAGATACGAGCTTCTGCTTGTGCTTCTTCTGAAAGAGGCACGTGGATGGCCATTTGGTCCCCGTCAAAGTCGGCATTATAGGCTTCACAGGCTAGTGGATGCAAACGAAGAGCTTTACCGTCAATCAAGACAGGCTCAAAGGCTTGAATCCCCAAACGGTGAAGGGTCGGTGCGCGGTTCAAAAGCACTGGGTGTTCTTTAATGACTTCTTCCAAGATATCCCAGATACGTTCGTCTCCACGTTCTACCAAGCGTTTTGCCGCCTTAACGTTTTGCACGATATCGCGAGCTACGATTTCACGCATGACAAATGGTTTAAAGAGCTCGATGGCCATTTCACGTGGCACACCACATTGGTACATCTTAAGAGTTGGACCAACGGCGATAACGGAACGTCCTGAGAAGTCAACACGTTTACCGAGCAAGTTTTGACGGAAACGTCCTTGTTTCCCTTTGAGCATGTGGCTCAATGATTTGAGTGGCCGACTACCAGGTCCAGTAATCGGACGACCACGACGACCATTGTCAATCAAAGCGTCAACTGCTTCTTGAAGCATCCGTTTCTCATTTTGAACGATGATACCTGGTGCATTCAACTCAAGCAAACGAGCCAAACGGTTGTTCCGGTTGATCACACGACGGTAAAGGTCGTTCAAGTCAGATGAGGCAAAACGCCCACCATCCAACTGCAACATTGGACGAAGATCTGGTGGAATAACTGGCAAGATGTTAAGAACCATCCATTCAGGTTTGTTTCCAGATTTGTAAAAGGCATCCAAAACATCCAAACGGCGGATGGCTTTGACACGTTTTTGTCCAGTAGCTGTTTTCAACTCTTCTTTGAGTTCAGCAATTTCTTTTTCAAGATCAACTTGTTTCAAGAGGTCTTGGATAGCTTCGGCACCCATTTTGGCAACGAATGAACCATGACCAAATTCACGTAAGCGTTCACGGTATTCACGCTCTGTCATGATAGATTTGTGCTCAAGTGGTGTATCTTTTGGATCGATCACCACGTAAGCAGCAAAGTAGATTACTTCCTCGAGGGCACGAGGGCTCATATCAAGGGTCAAGCCCATACGGCTTGGAATTCCCTTGAAATACCAGATATGAGATACAGGAGCTTTCAACTCGATGTGTCCCATACGTTCACGACGAACTTTTGTACGCGTTACTTCAACACCACAACGGTCACAAACAATCCCTCTGTAACGAATGCGTTTGTATTTACCACAAGCACATTCCCAGTCTTTTGTAGGACCAAAGATCACTTCGTCAAAGAGCCCTTCACGTTCTGGTTTCAACGTACGGTAATTGATTGTTTCAGGTTTTTTGACTTCTCCATAAGACCATGAACGGACTTTGCTTGGAGAAGCTAGTGTGATTTGCATTCTTTTAAAACGATTTACATCAACCACTATTTCTTCCCTTTCTATTTTAAGTGAACTGCTTATTCTTGTTCAGCAGCTTCTTCTGTTGTTTCCGCTTTTGCATTTTCTTCTGCATCAAAGGCTGCTTTAGCCTCTTGAGCTGCTCTTTCGCGGGCTTTTTCAAGGTCATCTACGTGGATGACATCTTCGTCCATTCCTTCATCTAGGTCACGAAGTTCCACTTCTTGATCATCTTCGTCAAGAACACGCATGTCAAGACCAAGAGATTGCAATTCTTTCACAAGAACTCGGAATGATTCTGGAACACCTGGTTTTGGAATTGGTTTTCCTTTTGTAATAGCTTCATAAGCTTTCAAACGTCCGTTGATATCGTCAGACTTGTAAGTCAAGATTTCTTGGAGGACATTTGAAGCACCATAGGCTTCAAGCGCCCAAACTTCCATCTCACCGAAACGTTGTCCACCAAACTGAGCTTTACCTCCGAGTGGTTGTTGTGTAACGGTTGAGTAAGGTCCAACTGAACGAGCGTGCAATTTATCGTCAACCATGTGGTGGAGTTTAATCATGTACATGACACCGACTGACACACGGTTATCAAATGGTTCCCCAGTACGTCCATCGTAAAGGATTGTCTTAGCATCACTATCCATACCTGCTTCTTTGACAGTGTCCCAAAGGTCTTCAGAACTTGCTCCGTCAAAGACTGGCGTTGCGATGTGAATACCAAGAGTACGAGCTGCCATACCTAGGTGAAGTTCCATAACTTGTCCGATATTCATACGTGATGGCACCCCAAGAGGGTTCAACATGATATCAACTGGAGTTCCATCTGGAAGATAAGGCATGTCTTCTACAGGAACGATACGAGAAACAACCCCTTTGTTTCCGTGACGTCCGGCCATCTTATCTCCGACCTTAATCTTACGTTTTTGTGCGATGTAGACGCGGACTAGCATGTTAACGCCAGATTGCAATTCATCACCATTTGCACGTGTAAAGATTTTAACATCACGTACGACACCATCGGCACCGTGTGGTACACGAAGAGAAGTGTCACGAACTTCACGAGATTTGTCTCCGAAGATAGCGTGCAAGAGACGTTCTTCAGCAGAAAGGTCCTTTTCACCCTTAGGTGTTACTTTACCTACAAGGATGTCCCCTTCTTTAACCTCAGCACCGATACGGATAATACCCATTTCGTCAAGATCTTTAAGGGCATCTTCACCAACGTTTGGAATTTCACGAGTGATTTCTTCAGGCCCAAGCTTTGTATCGCGTGTTTCTGATTCGTATTCTTCAAGGTGAACAGAAGTATAAACATCATCTTTCACCAAGCGTTCGCTCATGATAACGGCATCCTCGAAGTTGTAACCTTCCCATGTCATGTAGGCAACGATTGGGTTTTGTCCAAGCGCCATTTCACCTTTTTCCATAGAAGGTCCATCTGCAATAAAGTCACCTTTTTCGACGACATCACCAACTTTAACAAGAGTACGTTGGTTGTAAGCAGTACCTGAGTTTGAACGGCGGAATTTTTGAACGTGGTATACATCAAGAGAACCATCTTCGCGGCGAACTTCTACCTCGTCAGCATCCGCATAGGTAACTTTACCATCGTATTGAGCAATAATAGCAGCTCCTGAGTCGTGGGCAGCCTGGTATTCCATACCAGTACCAACGAAAGGTGCTTTTGGATCAATCAATGGCACAGCTTGACGTTGCATGTTAGCACCCATGAGGGCACGGTTGGAGTCATCGTTTTCCAAGAAAGGAATACATGCTGTCGCAACGGCAACTACCTGTTTAGGAGAAACGTCCATATAATCAACACTTGATGATGGATATTCTTGGTTAACCCCTTGGTGACGTCCCATGACAACTTTTTCTGCGAAAGTTCCATCTGCATTCAATTTTGAGTTAGCTTGCGCAACTGTGTATTCATCTTCTTCATCGGCAGTCAACCAAACGATTTCGTTGGTTACTTTACTAGTTGCACGATCTACCTTACGGTATGGTGTTTGAATGAATCCATATTTGTTTAAGTGTCCATATGAAGACAAGTTGTTGATCAAACCGATGTTTGGTCCTTCAGGTGTTTCAATCGGACACATACGACCATAGTGAGTGTAGTGCACGTCACGCACTTCATATCCAGCGCGGTCACGTGTCAAACCACCAGGTCCTAAGGCAGACAAACGACGTTTGTGTGACAACTCAGAAAGTGGGTTGTGTTGGTCCATGAACTGCGACAATTGAGAAGAACCAAAGAATTCTTTGATTGCTGCAGTTACTGGACGGATGTTAATGATTTGTTGAGGTGTTAACACTTCGTTATCTTGAACAGACATACGTTCACGAACATTACGTTCCATACGTGAAAGTCCAAGACGTACTTGGTTGGCAAGCAATTCACCAACGGCACGGATACGACGATTTCCGAGGTGGTCGATATCATCAACGCGACCGATACCTTCAGCCAAGTTGAGGAAGTAGCTCATCTCAGAAAGGATATCTGCCGGAGTGATAGTGCGAACTTTATCCTCTGGATTTGCATTACCGATGATTGTTACAACACGATCTGGGTCAGTAGGTGCTACAACCTTGAATTTTTGAAGAACAACTGGTTCTGTCAAAACAGCTGAGTCATTTGGAGTGTAGACAATCTTGTTCAAATCACCATCCAAGTGATCTTCGATGCTTTCAATAACATCGCGAGTCATGACAGCACCTTTTTCAACCAAGATTTCACCAGTTTCAGGGTCCACCAATGGTTCAGCGATTGTTTGGTTGAGCAAACGAGTTTTAATATTTAATTTCTTGTTAATCTTGTAGCGTCCAACAGCTGCCAAGTCATAACGACGTGGGTCGAAGAAACGAGCCACAAGCAAGGTACGTGAACTCTCGGCAGTTTTTGGTTCACCTGGACGAAGACGCTCATAAATTTCTTTCAATGCTTCGTCTGTACGAGAGTCCATTGGGTTTTTATGGATATCTTTTTCAACAGTGTTGCGAACCAACTCGCTGTCACCAAAGATATCAAAGATTTCGTCATCGCCTGAGAAACCTAGCGCACGAACCAAGGTCGTAAATGGAATTTTACGAGTACGGTCGATACGAGTGTAGACGATATCTTTTGAGTCGCTTTCAAGTTCCAACCAAGCCCCACGGTTAGGGATAACAGTTGAACCGTAGCCCACTTTACCGTTCTTATCTACCTTATCATTAAAGTAAACACCTGGAGAGCGCACCAACTGTGATACGATGATCCGTTCACCACCGTTGATGATGAAAGTCCCCATCTCAGTCATGATTGGGAAATCACCAAAGAATACTTCCTGGGTTTTAATTTCGCCAGTTTCTTTGTTAATCAAGCGGAAGGTTACAAAGATAGGTGCTGAATAGCTGGCATCATGGATACGAGCCTCTTCAAGCGTATATTTAGGTTCTTTGATTTCGTAGCCAACAAATTCCAACTCCATTGTGTCTGTGAAGTTTGAAATTGGCAATACATCTTCAAACACTTCCTTCAGACCATGGTCTAGGAAATCTTTGAATGAATCAGTTTGAATTTCAATCAAATTTGGTAAGTCAAGAACTTCTTTGATTCTTGAAAAACTACGACGGGTACGATGTTTCCCGTATTGAACGTCATGTCCTGCCAAGATGATTCTCCTTTTTAAATAAAGTTCCAAGCTTAGTAATCTAAGCCAATAATTATCATTAGATGGTTTTAAAACCCCTATCAACTTATCCCTTTCGACCAATTTTCAGAATCTTTAAATCTCTATTACAAATCCTCAAAAACCTGAAAATGAGCACAAAAAGAGCAGCTAAATCCGACTTCTCCAGTTTGATTTAACTGCTGTGAGCCTTGTCCGGACAATATTTCAGACAAAACCTACGACAAATGATTATTTATATTATACCTTATTTAGCTAGATTTTTCAAGGTCTTTTAGAGATTTTTCTCTTCCTCCAATCCGATAATTATCTGTAGCATTTTTTGAAAAAGCAAGTCCATATTTAGGAAAACGCTTGCCTTAACTATCCCCTCATGCTATACTGTTATTGAAATTAATAAATAGGAGATATTTTATGAAAACAGCAAAAACCACTGTTACAATCGTTTCTGCACTTGCATCTGTCATCTTATTGACCAGTTGTGCGACAAAATCTACAGAAACACAAACATCTGCTAATAGCTCATCCGACAATCAGATTACAATGACTTACGATCAGTTACGGTCTAGAGAAAATACCATGTCAACTCTCTGGTATCAAAAAGCCGCTGAAACAAAAGCCTTGTATCTACAAGGTTATAATGTTGCTACAGATCGTTTGAAGGAATTACTTAAAAAAGAATCAGATAAACCTTATTCGATTGTTTTGGACTTGGATGAAACAGTCTTAGACAACAGTCCTTACCAAGTTCAAAATGTCAAAGATGGAACAGCGTTCACACCTGAAAATTGGGATGTTTGGGTCCAAAAAGCTGCAGCAAAAGCTGTTCCAGGCGCAAAAGATTTTCTTCAATTTGCTGATCAAAACGGTGTCCAAATCTACTATATTTCTGACCGCTCAGTGAGTCAAGTAGATGCTACCATTAAAAATCTAGAAAACGAAGGGATTCCTGTACAGGGACGTGACCATCTCATGTTCCTAGAGAGTGGTGTAAAATCTAAAGAAGGTCGTCGCCAAGCTGTTCAAGAAAAAACAAATCTTGTGTTACTATTTGGTGATAACCTTGTAGACTTTGCAGATTTTTCTAAAACTTCTGAAGCCGACCGTGACAAACAACTTGAAGAATTGCAAAAAGAATTTGGTGAAAAATTCATCATCTTCCCAAATCCAATGTACGGATCATGGGAAACAGCAGTTTACGGTGGTAATAAACTAGATGCCAAAGGACAAGTAGAAGAACGCGAAAAAGCTTTACAAGGCTTTGACAAATAAAGTAAGCTTGAAACTGAATAAATTTATAAGTACATAAATGGGGGGCAATGGCTCTTTAACTTACAAAACTCAAAAAAGCGGACAAGAGAGGATTCTGATAATCAGAAAACTTTCCTGTCCGCTTTTATCATGTGAATCGTATCTTAATGTGCCAACATCTCTTGGGCGATTTCTTGGCCAGATAAGTTGTCTGGATAGTAGGTAGGCCAGTTGTCCATCTCTTCAAAGAGGGCTTCTTGGCTCTTTCCTCCAAAGAAAATATGAAAATGTTCTGCCTTGACCGGAGCAATATTATGATCGCTAAACTGAACATACTTGAACTGTCCAGCATCCGCATCTGTCGCTTCAAAGAGGTAGCGAACACCTCGATTCCCCTTCTTATAAGTCAAGATTTTCTTGCCAACATACTTGTAGTTATATTTCTTACTTTGGTCACCTTGGATGAATTCCATAGTATTATCCGTAATGTTAATCTTGGTCACATCTGTTCTGTAGCCTTTTTGATAGTAGGCCTTATACTCATCCTTGGTCATCTTACCAGTCAACTTAGCCTTGTAGTCAAAGACTTGATCAAGAGTTCCATTTTCAAGGAAAGGATAGACAGACTGCCAGTTGCCAGCATAGTCACTTAGGGTGCGATCCTTAACATCAGCATCCTCAAAGTAACCATTTTGAACTGTTTTCGTATCCTCTGCCTTTTCTGGTTCGATTTCTGGGCCTTCTTGGTCAGTGGTTTGCTTGAGGACTTGCAAATTTTTCTCCATGATAGAGATGTAATTCTCTCCAGCCTTAGTCTCCTCTTCTGTCAGACTTTCTAAAGGATTGAGGACATCTGTCTTGACACCTGCTTCTTTTGATAACGTATTGGCAAGAGACTGCGAAGCATTTTCTTCAAAATAGATATAGGCAATTTTATTTTTCTTGACGTATTCTGTCAATTCTGCCAAACGAGCGGCTGATGGTTCTGCATCTGGAGAAAGTCCTGATATTGCGACTTGTTTAAGCCCATAGTCTAAGGCGAGATAGTTAAAGGCTGCGTGTTGAGTCACAAAGCTCTTTTGTTTGGCACCAGAAAGTCCTTCGGTGTATGCCTTGTCTAAAGCTTGTAGTTTCTCGATATAGGCTGCAGCGTTCTTTTCAAAAGTCTCTTTTTTATCAGGATAATCTGCTGACAAACTATCACGGATGTGCTCTACAAGCTTGATTGCACGCGAAGGAGACAACCATACATGAGGATCATATTGATGATGATGTTCTTCTCCATGATCATGGTCTCCCTCTTCTTCCTCACCACCTGGTAATAATAACATATCGCCTGTTGCTTTAATCGTATTCACTTTTTTCTGGTCTAAGGTATCCAACAATTTAGGAACCCAAGTTTCCATATTTTCATTTTCATAAACGAAGGTGTCCGCTTCTTGAATCTTAGCAACCGCCTTGGCAGATGGTTCGTACTCATGAGGTTCTGTTCCAGCCCCGATTAAGAGCTCCACATTAGCAGTATCGCCTGCGACTTGCTTGGTAAACTCGTAAACAGGGTAAAATGTCGTCACGATATTGAGTTTTCCATCAGCTTGTTTTTGATGGGAACAAGCAACTAAAAAGAGCGTACATATGCTTGCTAAAAAAATTCCAATTTTTTTCATACAAATCTCCTATTTGATAAAATGTTTGAAGAGGCTGACCAATAAAAAGACAGCAACAAAAATGATAGTAATACTTGCACTTGCAGGTGTTTCTGCATAGTAGGAAATATAAAGTCCTGCCACCATACCTAGAAACCCAATAACGCAGGCAAGAATCATCACAGAACTAAAGTTTTTACCAAGGCGCAGAGCGATACTTGCTGGCAAGACCATGATAGTCGATACTAAAAGCGCACCTGCCGCTGGTATCATGAGAGCGATAGCCACACCTGTTACCATGTTAAAGAGAATGGACATGGTTCGAACTGGAAGGCCATCGACAAAAGCCGTATCTTCATCAAAGGTCAGGATATACATAGGCCTCAAAAAGAGGAAGGCCAAGATTAAAACAACCGCCGCAATGATAAAGAGCCCCACCACCTGCTCTTGACTAATGGTCACAATGGAGCCAAAGAGATACTGATCCAGACTCATAGAACTAGAACTCTTCCCCTTACTCATCACAATCAGTGAAACTGCAAGCCCTGTAGACATGAGGATAGCCGTACCAATTTCCATAAAACTCTTGTAAACCGTACGAAGATATTCAAGGAAGATCGCCGCAATCAAAACAATGGCAATGGTTGAGATGGTCGGAGAAATTCCTAAAACTAAACCAAAGGCTACCCCTGAAAGCGAGACGTGACTGAGAGTATCACTCATGAGACTTTGACGACGCAAAATTAGAAAGGTACCAAGAACTGGTGAAAATAGACTCATCGCAATAACCGCCAAAAAGGCCCGTTGCATAAAATCATAAGAAAATAGATTAAGCATGCTCCACCTCCTGGTCACTTTCATGGACATTGAAACAACGCCATGGCGAATCTTGGTCACGGACAAGGTGGATATTGCGATCTGCATAATCCTTAACTTCTTCAGGGTCGTGAGTAATCATCAGAACAGCCTTACCATGATGGTGGGCACTATGGTGCATGAGCTCATAAAATTCATTCTTGGTACCAGCGTCCATCCCTGTCGTTGGCTCATCCAAAATAAAGATATCTGGATCTGATGCAAACATACGTGCAATGACAGCCCTTTGCTTTTGCCCACCAGAAAGCGAACCAATGCGCTTATCCCGGTGCTCCCACATACCAACCGAGTTCAAACTAGCCTTGATATGTTCCTCATCGTGAGCATTTAATCGACGAAACCAACCCTTTCTTGGGAAGCGACCTGATTTGACAAATTCATAAACGGTACTTGGAAAACCCGCATTAAAACTAGCTATATGTTGGGGGAGATAGGCAATTCTTAATTTTGTCCCACGAGTGTTAGTCTTTGAAATCGTTACTTTACCAAATCTTGGCTGTAAAATACCTAAACTAGCCTTGATTAGCGTTGTCTTTGCCGCTCCATTCTCTCCAGTAAGTGTGACAAATTCCCCACTATCAACACTATAATTGATATGTTCAAGAACAGGTTCCTTGTCATAATAGAAAGATAAATCCTCAACTGTAATATATCTCATTACTTGATTTCTCCTACTAAAGCAGTTAAAAACCGCTGGATAATTTCTTGTTCATCTGGCGTGATTTGACTTGCAAGTTGCTCATAAATGGAAAGGGTATGTTCATGATGATGGTGATGTTCCTCAGCAATTGGTCGCGCTAAATCTGTCAATTGATAAAAAATCACCCGAGCATCCTTGGGGTCCTTTGAGGTTTCTAGCATCCCTTCTTTAATCAAGGATTTAACGGCCTTGGTGACAGCTGCTTGGCTGACATTTAGTCGACGCGCCAACTCCGAATTCGTTAACGATTCCTCTGATAAGAGCATCAGAATATGCTCTTGGGTATTTGTCAAAGCTACTTCACTCGTGCAATGACCAATCAAAATTTCGTGCTGGTTTTCAGATTTCAGGATTATCTCATTTAAAAATTGATCTATTTCAGTTGCTAACTGCCTCATGTATCTCTCCTTATTTTATAAACCTCATTCACATCAGAGAATATTTTTCAAAAATAGTTTACTGGTTAAGTATACCACAGTATTAAAAAAAGTCAAGAAAAATATGAAAACATACTTTTCTTGACCTTACTTAAATGATTAGTGAAACTCCTTCACATCTCCATCATAGGTTGCCCAATCCTTGCTGAAGAAACGATTATTCAACTGGTATGTGGGAGCTGGAGTTGGGTTACTTAAAAACGGATCGACCGCTTTATCAAAGGCTATCCATCCTAGCCATCCAAGGTGAATAGTATCTTTTACAAAATAAGGCTTGTCCCCATCTTTTGAGAAATCAGCAATATTAGTAAAGCCTTGACTTTCTAACTGGTAACGAATTTTTGATACAGCATGTTGATACATGTCATCGTTAAGACCCGTATATTTTGCCCATTTTTGATTCACTGGCTGAATAACAAATAGTACATTAATATTGGACTTTGCAAATTGACTCAGTAATAACTGCAAATCATTATACTCAGATGATTTAAGATAGCTATAATTTTTTTGATAACCATCCCATTTTTTCAAATCTTTTTTGATCTCTGTTGTATAAAAATGATTTTCCATACCCATATCATTATTTGTTGTATTGGCTTCTGCCTCTTTCCTAGCAATGTCTTCTAATTCTTCATAAGAAAATTGGCTTGGAAGAGTCTTCAAAAAGCGCCCAACATGTTCACGATATTTTAATTGACTTCTCATCGGAAGTTGACCAAATAAGGCTGCTTGTCCTCTATTAAAACGTGAAAATACACGAATCAGAAAATAATCTGATTCTGATAATTTCTCACCTTTTGACAACTTTTGAACTATACCTTTTAAGGCCATATTAGGATTTTTCTTTAATAACCTCGTAGCTGCATATTGCGTCGCAATATCGTCAGATTGATTTTCCAAAAACGACGTTAACTGGTCGCTATTAAAAAATCTACGGAAATTTGCTGGAGAATACTCTGTTTCTGTAAACCATTGTGGTGATATAACAAAAACTACCTGCTTATTTTCTAACTCAGATGAGATTTGCTGTAATCCGAAATATTGGTTCAGAGAAGCAGTACCAGCTTGACCTAAGAAATACGGTCTATAAGAACGGTTATATTTTTCTGGCAATACTGCCGGATGCATATTATCATAGCGAATCCATTCACTTGATCCTAAGTAAGGAACAAAACGCATATCGGGGTCGGAAAATGCTTGTGTTTTCTTACTTCGTTCCTTAAAACTTTCAACACTAATCTCTGCTGCTGAATTTTTTTCGTCCACAATATTATGATTTAGCTCAGTTGGATACAGGAAAATTAGCAAAAAAGCCAATGTCACAGCCACTATAATTGGGCCAAAAATCATCCACAAACGCTTAAGCATTCTGCAACTCCACAATTCCTGCTACGATTTTATTAGCAGTATTCCAATCATCTCTACCGAACTCAGTTACAGGCACCTTAATATCAAAACGATTTTCGATTTCTACTATCAATTCAACAGTTCCCATGCTATCCAACACACCTGCATCAAAAAGATCTTCATCCATCATGTCAGATACATCTTCCATAAACAATTCATCAATAATTTCGATAACTTCTGATTTGATATCCATTTTTCTAGTTCCTTTTATTTCTTAAACCACAAATCATTCAAAAATCCCGAAAAGATTAAGAATGAGAGCATAACAACATGGAAGGTAATAACCATTCCGAATAATTTTACCCAACGATTCTCAGGCAAGGTCGGTAAACCAGCCTTTTTACGTTTCTTATTAATCTTATTTTTCTTTCGAACCCATGCATCATTAATCACTAAGCCAACACCATGGAAAAGACCATAGGCGATGTAATACCACGTTACACCATGCCAAAATCCCATAATCAGCATATTGACGATATAAGCTACACTAGAGGTGACATTTCGATTTTTAAATAGCTTCTTTCGTGTCATAACCAAAACCATGCGCATAAAGACAAAGTCTCGAAACCAAAAAGATAAACTCATGTGCCAACGATTCCAAAATTCCTTTAAATCTCTTGATAAAAATGGTTTATTGAAGTTGATTGGGCTACGAATTCCCATCAAATTTGAAATAGCAAGTGCAAACATCGAATAGCCCGCAAAATCAAAGAAGAGGTCAAGACCAAAGGTATACATGACTCCGATAACATAGACATTAAAAATTCCACCTGCCTGTAAGGCTAAATTTTTTAAAGGCGGTAACATAATCTCACCTAAAATATGTGCCAGAATAAATTTGTATAGGAAGCCCCACATGATAAACTTAACCGATTCATCTAACATTTCCACCAGCTCATCCTTAGAAGGGATGGTTAGATAGTTTTCGTTAAAGCGTTTAAAACGGTCAATAGGGCCACTTGAAAATGTTGGCATAAAAAGTAGAAATCGAAGAAATTCCCACAGAGTAAATTCCTTAATAACGCCATCTCTCAATTCGATAATCATGCCCACCGAACGGAAAGTTAGGTAAGAAATCCCTAAAAAGCCAAGCAAGGGCTGACCACCATGGATAGTATAATCTACCTTGACAAACATAATCGGAAAAAGTGACAGAAAACTAACTATGTAAAAAATCCATTTGCTATCATGTTTTTTCCTATAGCCTTTATAAAGAAAGACTAATACTATCTGCCATAGAACATAAGCTATCAAAGGATAGAGCTGATTAGTCTTTCCCCCAATCAACATGGTCACAATAAAGAAAAGACTCACTAATATCTCGTACCAAGCAAAACGCTTTTTGAAGAATAAACCAATGAAAATAGGCAGAGTGGCTAAAATCACATATACAAAATACTGGGGATCCCCATAAGGCTCCAGATGAGGGAGCTGATTAAAAAAGTCTTTCATCGGCTATTCACCTCATTAATCAGGCCTTTAATATCAATCTTTCCATTTGGAGTTAGAGGGAGACTATCTCGATAGATAAATTTTGACGGCATCATGTAGGGCATCATGATATCAGCCAAATCTGCTTTAATAGCTTTGGTAATATCGATATCTCGTTCAAATTGCTCACGTACCCCATCTTTGAGGATGATATAAGCCAATAGATTTTGTACCTTATGGTCTCTATTATAGCGAGGAACTGCTACTGCAGATTCAATAAATCCAGATTTATTGAGATTTTGAGAAACATCTTCCAACTCAATCCTGTAACCATTAAATTTGATTTGGAAGTCCATACGACCACCATATAGAAGAAGTCCTTCATCTGTCATGGTTCCGACATCTCCAGTATGGTAGGCTGGTAACCCTTCAAATTCAAAGAAGGCGGCAGCTGTTTTTTCAGGATTATTCATATAACCTTTTGAAACAGCTGGACCAGAAACAATAATTTCCCCTTGCTCGCCATTTGGCAATTTATTTCCGTCTTCATCTATAACGAAGGTTGGAGAATCTTCTTTGGTATAGCCGATTGGTAAACGTTTGAAAGTTGCTATCATCTCATCGGTTACAGCGACTGCTGATAGAGCTACTGTTGCTTCCGTTGGACCATAGGCATTGATAATGCGTGCATTTGGGAAACGTTCACGTAATTTCTGAGCCGTTTTAACGGTCAACTCTTCCCCATCAAAGTAGAAATGGGTAATACCTGGCAACTTTTCTGCATTGAAATCTTCAGACAACATAGCCATATCTGCAAAAGATGGCGTTGAAGTCCAGATAGCAATTGGAAGAGAAAAGATGGTCGTAAAGAGTTGTTTAAAGTCTTGAGTAATGGCTGACGGAAGGGCAAACAGCGTTCCTCCAAGAGCTAAGGTCGGTGCCCAGTACATGACAGACAAATCAAAGGAATAGGGTGGTTGGGCCAACATTTGTGGACGATTTGGCGTTGCAAACTCTTCATCCGTAATCATCCAGTTGGTAAAGCTGAGCAAGTTATCGTGCGAAATTTGTACTCCTTTTGGTTTCCCAGTTGTTCCTGAGGTAAAGATGATGTAGTAGTTATCATTTCCCTTGACTGGATGAGTGATTTCGTAGCTAGCAGCTTGCGCAAATGCTTCCTGAACGTGCCCTAAACTCATCATTGGTGTTGATACTTGATTTAACGGGAATTCAGAGATGGCAACAATCAAGCTTGGTTCAGCCACTTCTATAATCGCAGATATGCGTTCTAAAGACGAATGACTATCAATTGGAATATAGGCATGGCCCGACTTGGTTAGAGCTACAAACGTAGCTAACATTTCATATTCCTGACCACCAAAGACGACTACAGGTGATTTTTCAGGTAACCCTAATTGATCAATAGCAGCAGCCAAACTGTCAGAATTGGCTTTCAAATCACCATAAGAATGCTCCTCACCTAATACATTATAAACAGGAAAAGACGGCTGACTTTGAGCAAAATTCTCAATCGTTTCAATCATATCTGTAATTGTTCTATGTGACATGATAACTCTTCTCCTCCAATCTAAAATCCATTATAAATAAATTCGCCCTGGCTTTGTCCCAAATAACTAAAGAAATAAAGTAAACCTAATACAATACAAAAATATAGCAAGGTCCGACCTAAAAACACGTACACATTTTTATATTTTTTCATCTTTTCCTATCTTTTCACAGTGAATAGAAACAATTCACATCTATACATTTACAACATTATCTATTTTACCATTTTACCACTTTATCATTTTATTTTTCAACTGTTTTTTGTATATTTTAGTGACTTTTCAGATAATTTTAAGATAGTCTCTCAAATTTCCTGACTTCACACAAGTTTAATGACTATTTGTACGATGATTCGTAATGGCGAATACATTTCTCCTTTCTAACAAACAATCAAACACACTACTCCCCCTTTAATAGTTTTTGTGCTAAAATAGTAACTATGGATAAAATTATTAAAACAATATCAGAAAGTGGTGCTTTTCGTGCTTTTGTCCTTGACAGCACAGAGACCGTCCGCACTGCTCAAGAAAAACATCAAACGCAAGCTAGTTCAACAGTAGCTCTTGGTCGAACTCTTATCGCTAGCCAAATTCTTGCAGCCAATGAAAAAGGAGATACAAAGCTAACTGTTAAGGTTCTTGGTTCTAGTTCATTAGGCGCCATCATTACTGTAGCTGATACAAAAGGAAACGTCAAAGGTTACGTGCAAAATCCCGGTGTCGATATTAAAAAGACCGCAACCGGTGAAGTCTTAGTGGGGCCATTTGTCGGAAACGGAGAGTTCTTGGTCATTACTGACTACGGTACTGGAAACCCATATAACTCCATGACCCCTCTTGTTACCGGTGAAATAGGTGAAGACTTGGCCTTTTATCTGACTGAAAGCCAACAAACGCCTTCAGCAGTTGGGCTCAATGTACTTTTAGACGAAAACGACGAGGTCAAGGTCGCAGGTGGTTTCCTCGTTCAAGTTTTACCAGATGCTAAAGAAGAAGAGATTGCTCGTTTTGAAAAACGTATCCAAGAGATGCCTGCTATCTCAACACTCCTTGAAAGTGAAGATCATATTGAATCCCTTCTCAAGGCAATCTATGGTGATGATCCCTACAAACGTCTGTCAGAAGAAGAACTGCGCTTCCAGTGTGACTGCAGCCGTGAACGCTTCTTGAACGCTCTAGCAAGCCTCCCAAGTTCAGATTTGCAGGAAATGAAGGATGAAGACCACGGGGCAGAAATCACCTGTCAATTCTGCCAATCACACTATCACTTTGACGAAAAGGACTTGGAGGAACTCATTCGTGACAAATCTTAATACACCTTTTATGATTGGTAACGTTGAGATTCCCAATCGAACAGTTTTAGCACCCATGGCTGGCGTAACCAACTCAGCCTTCCGTACCATTGCTAAAGAACTCGGAGCTGGACTTGTTGTCATGGAAATGGTCTCTGACAAAGGAATCCAATATAACAACGAAAAGACTCTTCATATGCTTCACATCGATGAGGGAGAAAACCCAGTTTCGATCCAACTTTTCGGAAGCGACGAAGATAGCCTAGCACGCGCAGCAGAATTCATCCAAGAAAATACCAAGACCGATATCGTCGATATCAACATGGGCTGCCCAGTCAATAAAATCGTCAAAAACGAGGCTGGTGCGATGTGGCTCAAGGATCCAGACAAGATCTACTCAATCATCAATAAAGTCCAATCTGTCCTTGATATCCCTCTCACTGTCAAAATGCGTACAGGCTGGTCTGACCCATCCCTAGCAGTAGAAAACGCCCTCGCTGCTGAATCTGCAGGTGTTTCTGCCCTTGCCATGCACGGTCGTACCCGTGAACAAATGTATACTGGCCATGCAGACCTCGAAACCCTTCACAAGGTTGCCCAAGCTCTTACAAAAATTCCATTTATCGCAAATGGAGATATCCGTACGGTTCAAGACGCCAAACAACGCATCGAAGAAGTCGGGGCTGATGCTGTTATGATTGGTCGCGCTGCTATGGGGAATCCTTATCTCTTCAACCAAATCAATCACTACTTCGAAACAGGAGAAATCCTGCCTGATTTGACCTTTGAAGACAAGATGAAAATCGCCTACGAGCACTTGAAACGCTTGATTGACCTCAAAGGAGAAAAAGTTGCTGTTCGTGAATTCCGTGGACTAGCTCCTCACTACCTGCGTGGGACATCTGGAGCTGCTAAACTTCGCGGAGCTATCTCACAAGCAAATACGCTGGCTGAGATTGAAACTCTCTTACAGTTAGAGAAGGCGTAATCTTTTGTCTACATCACAAAAATGGCAAAGCTCACAAAGGAGCCTTGCCATTTTTATATATTTTCATCTTGCAAATCTAGTTGCTTCACTCTAGCTATATAGTAGGATATAATCAAAAATAAATTGAAGCTAACAATCCAAATAGACCATTCACGGAAAAAATGCATCGATACAGCTAAACTAATGGCACCCACGACGAAACTTCCTACAACAATCCCATAGTTTAGTGCTTGGCGACGGTATTCTTGAAGATTTCCTTCTCTCCTAGCTATACGATACAAAGCAGTCAACATTTTTCGATAATTTCCAGAGGTCATAAAAATGACATAGGGATGATCTTCAATCAAACTACCCGTAAATGTTAGCATCATCATTCCTGTTCCAAAAGCAATAAAAGGAACTTCTAGTAAAGGAAATCTCGAAAAGAAGGGCAGAAGAAGGGTCCCGATAAATAAGGGAAGTAGCATCTTAACTCGCCAATAAGCTGTTTTACGATATTCCTTCATGTGTAAGGCAAAAAGAAATCCTAGGGAAAAGAAAATAATCGAGCAGAATCGTAGCATGGTATTGATGACATTCGAGTCATGCCAATCTGATATCAGTAGAAGAATGTTCCCTGTCTGTGTAGCCACCAAACTATGGTACTGGATGTGACAGAATACATCCAAAGAACCACCTATAAAGCCAAGAAACACTCCCATCAATCGTGTATTTTGAGGTAAAATTAATTTATCCGCCATTGCTTTATCACTCATTCCCTTTTGATGCATTTATTATACCACTTCTCTTGGAGAAATTAAGTGAAAAACAGTCGGACTAACTCTAGTCTAAACTCGAAGTACCTTTCTATGGTTGAATCAAGACAACACTAGATACCGCACCATCTGCCCCTGTTGTAATTTGGATAACTTTTCCACCACCTACTTCAGCATTGTATTTCCCGTCATCAAGAGTATAAGAATAGCTTTGGATAGAATAGTTTTCTTTCTTACCATCAGCGGATTCTACTGTAAATTGACCACCTGATGAGACAGTGATAGTTTCACCATTAGCACCCTTCCAATTCCCAGCTGCAGCCGAAAAGTCTTTGTCCACCATGGTTAGAACTCCCTTATAACGTTTGTTGTGTTCTGCCTGCTTGTCTTGAAGTTTACGATCAGTTGCCGGATCATAAGCTGACTGACTTGCTGGATTGGATTGACTTTGTGAAGTCTGTTGATGTGGAGCTTGTGGAGTTTGCGCTGCTCGATTGTCCTCTTGTCCTTGAGTTGTTGGACTTGATGCTTGTTCAGAGGAAGCTTTTGCTTTTTCCGAAGTCGTAGTACTTGTTGAAGCTTGAGTTTTACTTTCTTTGTTGGAAGAGTTTGCCTTAGAACTAGAAGATACCTGTGTTGTCTTACTAGAACTATCACTCGCAGTGTTCTCTTTCTTATTTCCACATGCTCCTAATAACAAGGTTGAAGCGAGTACAGTTGCGGCCATTAATTTGATAGAAGTTTTATTTTTCATTTTACACTCCTTATGTAATGTTTTTGAAATATTTAGAAATGTTTTTGTAATAATATTGTAATATTTGTTTTTTAATCTGTCAACTATTTATCTAAAATTTTTTAGAATTATTTTTTAGTACATTTTTTCCTACTCCTTCCATATCTTTTATTCGTAAAGAATTTTTAAAAATAGATTCTTCCTGCAAAAATGCTATATTTTTATAGTGTAATCGCTTGCATTTTTTTCTTAAAGGGCTATAATAAAATTGAAATAGGATATTGGAGGTATAGGTTTATGTCAAAGAAATATTACAAATATCTTCCTTGGTTGATTTTAGCTGCTTTCGTTTCTTATGGGGGTGCTACTCATTACGCTCAAACAACATTTGATTTGTTCTACCTAACTGCCATTTTCATGATTGTCTACGTGGCTTTATTGTATTTACACGAACATTATTTAAAATATAAATACAAAGATTTATTCATTCGTTTTATGAGTAATCCTAAAAAAGATAAACATTCTTAATCATAAGAAAACCTCACAAAGAGGCCGGGACAAAATCCCGGCCTCGTTTTTTATTTTAATCGATAAATAGTAATAACTTCTTTCTGGGGAATCCGTTTAAAACCAACTTCCTCTAAGCTGTCTCCATATTTTGATAAGAAACTATCACTCGTACATGATTTGTTTAGGCATAGAGTCTCAATGAGGGCTAACCCATCATCCACTGTGAACTCATCCTCTAGTAGATAAAAGAAACGAGGGTCATAGTCGATAGTTTCTTGAATCTTCTTGATAGATTCTTGAATAATGGATAAGTGGTCAAATGCAAAGTCCTTCTCTTCCAGTTCTTTGCCATCCAAATAGCACTTACCTGTATGAAAATCAACATCTACAAGAATGACTTCTTTTGCATCATCTCCTGCCTGGACCAAGTCAATCGCTCGGTTCGGTAGGTAAACCAAGTGGGCAATGGTAACTGTCCAACCCCTGGGATCACGACCAGGAGTAGATACTGTCACTAGCTGCTCAATCTTTTCCAGTGGAAGATCAAGATTGATTTCTTCTTTTACCTCACGTTGACAAGCATGGGCAGCATCCTCCCCTTTATCCATAAATCCGCCAACTAGCGCTAAGCAATTTTGAAAAGGGTGTGCCTTCCGACGAATCAGAAAGAGTTTCATTTTTCCTTCTACAAAGCAATAGGCTACCATATCCACAGTCACGCTTGGTTTTTCGTACTGAGGGAGTGCTTGCTTGTGGTACCAGTCTAAGAATTCAGCTTGACTAGCGTGAACTTCAAAGTACTCTTTTTCTGTCATCCCGGTTGGAATAGTTTGATTCATCATCTTCTACTTCCTTTCTGCTATTGATGGCAATGAAGGGTTTCTATCTACCAGTACTAGAGTATCCTAGTTTTTGTTTTATGCAATCTCGAATTTCAATTGACCTGCTTTGACACCAATTTTAAGCGTCTTACCTTCTTTCAATTCACCTGTAAGAAGGAGCTCTGCTAGTCTGTCTTCTACTTCTGTTTGCAGAGTTCTGCGCAGTGGGCGAGCTCCCATCTCTGGATCATATCCCTTCTGAGCTAGAAGCTTAAGGGCAGATACTTGGAGTTTCAAGTCAATGCCTTTTTCTGCCAGACTTGCAATCAATGGTTTGACCATAATCTTAACCACTTCTTGCATATCTTGACTAGATAGGCTATGGAAGACAACTTTTTCATCAATACGGTTGATAAACTCTGGGCGGTAAGTTTTTTTCAACTCTTCGAACATCCGTTTTTCCATATTTTCCTGATCAAAACGAATATCCTTAGCTCCAAAACCGACTGTCTTGTCATCACGAAGAGCTGTCGCACCAAGGTTTGACGTCATGATAATAATGGTATTTGAGAAATCAACCTTGCGACCCTTACTGTCTGTTAAGACACCATCATCCAAGACCTGCAGGAGCACATTAAAGATATCTGGGTGTGCCTTTTCTACCTCATCAAAAAGCAAGACTGAGTACGGTTTGTTACGAACCTTCTCGGTCAACTCTCCACCTTCTTCGTAACCTACATAACCTGGAGGAGCTCCATTGAGACGACTGGCTGCAAATTTCTCCATGTATTCACTCATATCAAAGCGGATAAGAGCAGACTCATCATCAAAGAGAACTTCTGCCAAGGCTTTAGCCAGTTCAGTTTTACCAACACCTGTCGGCCCAAGGAACATAAAGGATCCAATTGGACGTTTGTTATTGCGAATACCAGATTGATTTCGGCGGATGGCACGACTGATACTAGATACAGCTTGTTCTTGTCCAATAACACGTTTGTGGAGTTCAGCTTCAAGGTTGAGATACTTCTTGGCATCCGTTTGTGTCAATTTTTGAACTGGAATACCTGACAAGCGACTCAAGGTTGTCAAAATATCAGACTCTTTTACTAGATCTTTATAGACTGGAACTTCCTGTTCTTTTGAAATGAGCTGAGCTACTTGTTTCCATTTGCCATCCATCAAAGCCTTATCTGCAGGTGTTAAGCCTGACTCATCTTTTTTAGCGTGCTTTGATTTATTTTGAACAGTTGCTGCCGCTTCATCCAAAAGATCAATCGCTGAGTCTGGCAAGTGACGACTAGTCAAATAGCGATGTGCCATTTTAACAGCTGTTTCGACTGCATCGTCTGTAATTTGGACATGGTGGTGCTTCTCATAAGTTGCTTTTAATCCTTGTAAGATAGCCATACTATCAGCCACGCTCGGTTCCTCAATCATAACTTTGGCAAAACGACGAGAAAGGGCTGCGTCTTTTTCGATGTGTTTTTGGTATTCTTCCTGAGTGGTTGCCCCAACAGTTCTCAGAGTTCCACGCGCTAGAGCAGGTTTCAGGATATTCGCCGCATCCAAGGTCGAGTCAATCCCGCTTCCTGATCCCATAATGGTATGAAGCTCATCGATAAAGAGGATAACCTTACCGTCTTCCTCAATATCTTTGATGATATTGTTCATACGTTCTTCAAAGTCTCCACGGAAACGGGTCCCAGCAACCACATTCATCAAATCGAGCTCTAAAACTCGCATCTTAGCCATTTCATCCGGCACATTCCCACTAGCAATACGCTGCGCAAGGCCAAGTGCCAAAGCTGTTTTACCGACACCTGCATCTCCAACAAGAACTGGATTATTTTTGGTCTTACGACTCAAGATTTGAATCATACGAGAAATTTCTTGGTCACGCCCAATAACTGGTTCCAATTTGCCTGAACGAGCTTGCTCTGTAAGGTCATGAGTGTAATCTTCCAAACCACCGCTTGTAGTTTGAGGCATGCCCATCATATTAGCCATCGAATTTTGCTTATCTGCTACTGAACGGTGGCGCTGACGCAGAGCCTTTAAATCTTCTTTTGTCCAACCAGCACGCGCTTCAAGGTTACGGCGAAGGGATGCAATCCTAACTTGGTCCTTCTGGTCTTCATATGAAAATCCTGCTTTTTCTAAAATCCGGGTAGCTAGGGCATTGCCATCATGCAAGATTGCATAAAGGACATGCTCGGTCCCTAAAGTCTTAGCATGTACAGTGGAAGCAATATACTCTGCCTCTACAAACAAAACCTTCAAACGATGTGAAAAAGGAAGTTCTTGATAATCTTCTGAATCACTGTAGTTCGTTTCTGTCAGCTCGACAGCGACCTCCTCTAAACGATCAATCTCATAAGGAAATTCGTTCAAAGTGGCTCCCGCTACACTGTAGCTATGATTGGCCATGGCAATCAGTAGGTGCCAAGATTCTAAATACCTCCCACCAAAATGGCTAGCAACTAAGCGGGCACTTTCAATACACTCTCTCAATGCTTTCGATTCATTCATAATTTCGTTATTTTCCTTTTCTATCAACCTCTTGTAATAGCTGACGTAGCATATTTGCACGGGTAAAGGAAGCTCCCTCACCCAAAACTCGATCAGTTGCCACAGATAATAGCAAATTCATCTCTTGACGTGTCAGTAATTCTTGCTCAAATAAAAGCTTCAAAACATCTTCATAAATATCTTGGCTCACTTCTTCATCGACTGAGTACAATAAATCCCGAAGCATTTCATGATGGTTAGAAAATTCTATCCGCCCAATACGAATATAACCTCCGCCACCTCGCTTGCTCTCAACTAGATATCCTCTACTCTCTGTAAAACGTGTTTTGATGACATAATTAATTTGGCTAGGCACGACCTGAAAGGTGTCCGCTAACTGGCTACGTTGCAATTCCACGATGCCAGACTGCTCTAAAATAGCCTTGATATATGCTTCAATATGATCAGATGTATTTTTAAATCTCATCGTATGCCACCTCCTTCTATTAACCTTGACTATCTTTGACTATAGTAACATTTCACAAGTGATAAGTCAACTTAGAAGGCCTAAAGCCTTGATACAACTGACTTTAAAATGATTATCACTTAAGTCTAGCTTGACCATCTATTTTTCTTTGAACCTCTTCACTCCAGCAAGCCACTCTCCCCCTCCCAAATGAACATATTTCTTCATTATGGTATAATAAAAACAGTTCATATTTCTTATAAGGTTTTCAAACCCTTATAGAATCTATGAAGCCTAGAAAGTATGTGCAAATTCTGATTCACAATAAAAGCTGAGAAAGGTTTCATCATGAAACAGGAAAACAAAATTTTTGGTATCCTAGCCATTGTTTTAGGTGCTATTGCACTTCTTGGTTCTTGGATTCCCGGTATCAACCAAATTTCATTCTTAATCGCTATCCTTGCACTTATCCTCGGTATCGTTGGCTTATTTATAAACCTTAAAAATAAAAAGTTACTAGCTATTATCGGTACCGTTCTTGCTGTAACATCTATTGTTTTTGCTGTGGGTAGTCAAGTTATCTATAATCAAATCCGAAAGAATGCTGCTCAAGCTACAAAACAAGCCGAAGGTGGCGAATTTACATGGACAAAAGCGCAATTCGATGCTCTGAAGCAAGGTGATATTCTCAAGCAAGGTGCTGGTGGTACCAACTATGAGGATGTCATAAAAGAACACGGAAAACCATCAAAAGAAAGTACAACCAAGAAAAAGGATCGCGAAAACAAAGTGATTTCTTATGTATCAACAGGTAATAATATCCAGTCTGTCACTCTTACCTTTGATAAACAAGAAGATGGTTCTTTCCTACTCATCTCTAAAGTTGCAATGGGATTATAATAAAGGATTCGTCCACACTATCACATCATAAACTATATAAAAAAAACTTCGGTATGAATAAATCATTCCGAAGTTTTTTGAGTTATGGTTCAATGCCCAATTCCGCCAAAATCTGGCGTTTATAAGCAATTTTCTGAACTTCCTTGTCTTGATCTTCAGACCAGTCGAGTTTGATTTCAGAAACAATCTGCCCAGGCCTATTTTTCAAGATATAGATTCGGTCACTAAGATTGAGAGCTTCCTCGATACTATGCGTAATGATGAGTGTCGTCAAACCTAGTTGCTTGTGAATCTCCAGATACCAAGCATGGAGTTCCATCTTAGTCATCTCATCCAAAGCACTAAAGGCCTCGTCCAGAAGAAAGAGCTTATGCCCAAAAAGATAGGTACGAAGCAAGGCAACGCGCTGGCGCATCCCGCCGCTGAGCTCATGAGGATACTTATCCCGTACCGACGTCAACTGAAAGGTAGCCAGGATTTCATCTGCGCGAGCAATAGCTTCTGCTTTATTCACCTTTTGTATCAAAAGTGGCAGGATAATATTGCCAAGCACTGTCTTATGTTCCAGGAGCAAATCCTTTTGCAACATATAACTCACGCGCCCCTTAGGATTTTCCTCTCCGTCAAGCACAATTCTCCCTGACTGAACTTCTAAAATTCCTGCAATCAGGTTAAAGAGGGTTGTCTTTCCAACACCACTGGGACCTAGGATAGAAACCACTTCACCTGAAGTTACCTGTAGGTTAATATCCTCTAAAATCTTTTCATTATCGTAAGCATAGCTTACATGTTCTAGTCTAATTTCTGTCATTATTTTACAAATTCGTTGGTAAATCCTTTGTCTGTCAAATCTTCTTTAAGGATCCCATTATCCTTATCCCACTTGTAAAAAGCATTCCAGCGGGCAGGGTCAAATTGACCCCATTTTTCTTTATCACTTGCATATTCTTTTGATAAGTACTTTTGAGATTCAATGACAAAATCACGTTTTTCCTTGAGTTCAGGTGCATTTTTGATGAGGATATCTGCGGCTTCTTCTGGGTGTTCCATAGCGTATTGATAACCTTTTTTGATGGCTTGAACAACTTTCTTAGCTTCTTCTTTATTATTTTTCAGATAATCATTATTTGCGATGATGACTGGTGAGTAGTAGTCAAACTCTTTGACATAGTCTTTCAAGTACATGAAGTTAGCGTCCACGCCTTGAGATTTGGCAAGAATACCGTCCCAACCGTAGTAAATCCAAGCAGTGTCAAAAACTCCATTGGCAATTGGTGTTACTGAGTTTGAATCATTATTTGGCACTTTTTCAACTTTGTCAAAATCCCCACCTTGAGATTCTACCAAGGTTTTCAACATCGCTAGTTCTGTTGGGTCGTTCCAAGTACCGTATTTCTTACCAACCAAGTCTTTAGGACTATTGATATTGTCAGACTTACGAGAAATAATTCCTGATGTATTGTGCTCAACAATCGCTGCAACAGCAGTAATACCTGCTCCTTTTTCCAATTTCTTAGCCATGTAGTCTTGGAAGTAAACCGCAAAAGGTGCCTTACCATTGATGACCAAGTCTGATGAGCTTTCTTCTGGTGGCAATTTCAAATCAACATCCACTCCAGCTTCCTTGAAGTATCCTTTTTCTTTGGCTACATAAAGCCCTGTGTGGTTGGTATTTGGTGTCCAGTCTAGGATAAAGTCAATTTTTTTGAGTTCTGCTTCTTTCTTGTCCTTAGAAGTAGTTCCCTGGCCACAAGCTACAAGCAAGACAGCTACAAATGCTGTTACAATCGTTAAAAAAACTTTCCACATTTTCTTCATTTTTATTTCCTCTTTTCTTTTTCTGAAACGCTCTATTTTATGTACGTTTCCATTTAATCACATATTTTTCACTGATATCGACCAGCTTCATTCCCAGAAGGCTAATAAGCGACACCAGAATAATAATGGCAAACATGGTATCATACTGAAACAGTTTCTTGGACTGAATCATATAAACACCAAGCCCTTCAAAGCCTCCTAGCCATTCAGATACTACTGTTGTGATGAAGGCATAGGAAACACTAACCCTCAAGCCAGCATAAAAGTAAGGTAGACTTGCTGGAATTTTAAAATGCCAAAGAATTTGCCAAGGATTTGCTCGCATCAAACTAAACAAGGTCAGCATGTCCTTGTCGCAATGCCTAAAACCATCTAAAATACTGACGATGATAGGAAAGGTCGTTGTCAAGATAATCAAGACAATTTTTGGCAAAATCCCATAACCTAGCCACAAAACTAAAATTGGAGCCAACGCAATAGTCGGAATGGTTTGAACTACCACCATCATGGGATAAATCAAATCATTCAACCAGGATAAGCTGTCCATTAAAATCGCCATAATGCAGGCAATCACCACTCCTAAAATCAAACCTAGCAAAGCTACTCTCAAGGTTGCCCAACTATGGTACCAAAGAAACTCTCTATCTCGAACAAAAGACTGAAGGATTTCAAGTGGGGTTGGTAAGATAAACTTAGGCAAAAGCTGAAATAACCCTGCCAACTGCCAGATGGACAGCACTCCTAAAAATCCTAGCAGACTAATATGCCTTCTCATTATATTTTTCAAGTTTCTCATCAATACTTAAAATCTCTCCTATATTTATTTTCACATTGGCAAAAACATTGTCCGCTTCCTGTCCTGCTACTTCAAGCGCCTCTTTGAGAATGCGCATGAGCTCATCAAATTCTCCCTCTATGACCGTCTCAAAAGGTGTCACCGCCATAGTTACTGATTGGGCCTGCAGATAAGTTATTACCTGATCAATCACTGCTATTCGATCAATCCCCTGAGATAAGGGTAGAACTTGTAAAGCAATACTCGCTTTCACAAAAACCTCCTTTCTAGGTTCTCCTTTTAAAAAAGAAAAACCTTTACCATATATGGAAAAGGCACAGTTTTGGACTAAGCAATCGTTCCCTACGCTGGCATTACCCAGATCAGGTGCGGTCGAAGTTTAACACTTCCTCTCAGACTGTACACAGACTCCCGTATATTGTATCTATATTAACTATATCTTAGCGAAAATAACTTAAGTTGTCAAGGAAACTGCTTACAGAAAAAAGAGACAGTAAACCATCTCTTTCACTAATGATCCAAATTAACTAGCTCTTTCATTTAGAGCATAGGGGCAAATAACTGGGTCACTTCCTTGATTAACTTTTGGTACCAGGTAGCCTTAATTGTTCCAGGAAAGATTTCTTGTGACTGTTTAAAAATCTCTTCAAAGTCTTTGCGAATAGTTGCAATGGACGGTGTTTCATACAATAAAACTGCATTTTCATAGTGATGAACCAAGCTACGATAATCAAGATTGATGGTTCCAACAACTGCAAAGCGATCATCCACAATCATTTGCTTACTATGGACAAAACCAGGAGTATACTCATAGATACGTACACCAGCGGACAAAAGGTCAGGATAAGATCCACGAGTTACCAACTGAATGAGCTTTTTATCCGGTATATATGGAGTTACAATCCGTACATCTACTCCTCGCATAGCCGCGTTTTTTATATCCTCTGTCAAATCGTAATCAATAATAAGATAAGGCGTTGTGATATAGACAAAATCCTCCGCTTGATTGATCAGGTTTTGATAGACAATTTTTCCTACCTTCATTTGGTAAATTGGTTTCGGCCCACTACCATATGGGATACAAAGCCCACCACCTGATCGTGTCTGATTTTCCAAGTGATACTGATCAAAGTCACTAATTTCTCCACGGTTGATGTACCAGTTCATGAGAAATAGTCTTGTAAATGCTTGAGTCGCTGGGCCATCTATGCGAACACCACTATCTTTCCAATGTCCAAAACGTTCAATCTGATTGATGTATTCGTCTGCTAGGTTGATCCCACCAGTGTAGGAAATCTGTCCATCAATCACCAAGATTTTTCGGTGGTCACGGTTGTTATAAGCCACTGTCATACGAGGAATCACCTTATTAAACTTATGAGCATCAATCCCTTTCGAGCGTAGATGAACAGTGTAATCACCAGGCAAGGTCACCATACAACCAATATCGTCATAGAGCATCTTGACTTCAACACCCTGAGCAGCTTTTTCTTCAAGAACTTCTAGCATGCTATCCCACATCAAACCTTCTTCTACAATGTAATATTCTAGAAAAATAAATTTCTCTGCCCTCTTTAAATCCTCCAGCATCTGTTGCCACATTTCTTCTCCGTTAGCAAAGAATTGTGAATCCGTCTGATCATAAACTTCGGCATTACTATCCATATGTAACAAGGCATTGATAATCCCGTAGGCAGATTTATCTGTTTCTTGTAGACCCTGATGAAGACTATCTTCATGCTTCTCTTGTAAACTAATTAGTCGCAATTCTCTCAGTTGTTTCAGTTCTTTTTTTGATAGTCTTCTCTCACCGAACATGAGATAAAGCAGTGGACCAAACACCGGTACAAAAGTCACAATCAACCAAGTTACTTTGCTTTCAGGTGACATCGAACGATTGACAATCGCTATAACAGTTGCTACGCTAATCAAAAATACAAGAGTCACCCAAATAATCGGAGCAATCTGGCTCATGTAAAGAATAATTCCGAAAATAAGAACTAATTCTATAAGGATAATCGCAATACTAAAACCATACTTGGACATCAATAATCGAAATTTTCTTGTCCCCATATCTCCCCCTCAATTTCTAAATATACTCTTTAATATACTATCTAAAAATGCTATTACCTTCTAGTATACTTAGTTTCATAAAACTTATCAAGCTTTTTCTGTATAGGCCGATAGTTCTACGTTTAAAATTAATTTAAAAAGCAGGCCACTTATATGTGCCTGCTATTATTTTACAATTTCAAAGCCAACATATTAACCGTCATACCAGCTGCAGTTCCCATTAAGAAGATGGTATCTCCTTCTTTTACATAGCCATGATCGAGTGCATAGGCCAAACCAAAAGGTACAGCAACGGAGACCATATTTCCATAATCTGTAACGAGATTAAGGTACTTGTCTCCATCTACACCCAGTTTTCCCATGACCAAAGGAAGAGCGCGACTGGCTTGGTGGGGAATAATATAGTCTACAGCATCTTTAGAAATCCCAGATTTCTCTTGGAATTCTTGGAACATTTCTGGGATGACACGAGCAGAAAGCAAGAGAATTTTCTTGCCTTTCATATCAAACATAAAATTTGTCTTGGTCTCTTCAGAGTACTCTTTTGGCTGATAAGAAGTTAAGCCTCCACGAATCTCTGTATCGTGAGCCCCCTCTGACCAAGTACGTTGAAGGCTTGCTATCACTCCCTTATCCTTATCACTTGATTGGAAAATAAAGGCAGCCGCTCCATCACTAAAGAGTTCATAACTTTCTTTTTGCTTTGGATTGAGACCCAAGCTACCAACTTCACTGGATACAATCAAAACACGACGGTATTCCCCAGCTTCAATCAAATGTGACATGGTTGATAAAGCAGAGATAAAACTTGTACAGGTCGTATTAATATCCATAGCTGGGATAGAGAGCCCTTTTGCCACGCGTTCATGAATCAAAGCTGCCGTACAAGGAATCGGTTGAACACCAACCGCACTAGCTGATACCAGGCAATCAATGTCTTTCATATTCAAATTTGCATTTTCAAGTGCAGCTTGGATAGCTGCTTCTGCCAAATCTAGTTGCGTTTCTTCATTTTCAACCACACGATGACGGGTCTGGTCTTTAAATTGCACCGTATTTTTTGGAAGGCAGACTCCATAGCCTGCAATTTCTACATGTCTTTTTACTTCTGTCATAATTTTTTGTCCTTTCATAAACGTTGGATACGTTTGAGCTTACGACTTGTATCCCAGTGATAATCTGAAAATTGTATTTCAGGTTCTTTAAACTCTTTTTGTTGCGCTAAGAGTCGGAACTGCTCTGTGATTGCTGTTTCTACTTGCTCATCTCTTCGGCTCAAACAAACTTCCACTAACTTCTCAGAGTGTTGCTTGACCTGATAATCTCCAACATTCTCCACAAAGAGAATACAACGTCTGATAAAGTCAGGATAAATCGTTACCTGACCTCCATCTTGTCCATCAAAATAGAAGATATCGTCAGAACGCCCTTCGACCTTGTCAATCCTTGTGTAATGAGATCCACATGGACAAGCTTCGGGATTCTCAACCAAGATATCGTTGAGCTGGTAGCGATAAACAGGCTGACTGCTCCGCTTAAAATCAGTAATGACTGGATAAAAACGTCGGTCATCCAAGTAGTATTTTTCCACAAAAATGATATCTTCATTGAGATGAAGATTCCCAGCCGAGCAAGTGCAAGCTAGGAAACCTTCGGTTGCCTGGTAGACTTGGTCAATAATCGGTAACTCAAAAGCGCTCAAAATTCGCTCTTTATCACTATCTTCCAAGATTTCAGCCACCGAAACGATTTTTTGTGGGTGAATGACTAACTCCCCATCTTTTAGGCGCTTGCTCAATTCAATCAACATAGAAGCAGGCGCCACCACAATGGTCGGTTGATAATTGTTGAGGCGCTCGATATGCTCATCTGTATTCTTGAAAATATCAAAGTATTCTAAACGAATGAGCGCCGTATTGATGGTCTGATACAATTCATTATCCGCTCTCAAGAAAAAGGCTATGCGATGCCCAAAAAGTTGGCCCTTGGGCAACATCTTTGCCAAGATAGCTGCTGCCCACATACTTCTCTCTTTTTCAGTTGTGATAAAGAGTCCCCGGTGTCCAGATGTTCCAGAAGACAACCCAACAGCTATTTCTCCCTTGAGCTCTGTAAAATTCCTGGTCTTTTCACTTTCGATAGCCAAAGCCAAGGCCTCATCTCGATCCACACCCTGAGTATTAAGCTCATTGAAATGCGTCATCATAAAAGCTTTATCCATGTGGTCAAAGTCGTGAGGCACACCATTTTTAAAATAAGGTGACTCGCGTTTGAGAAAGTCCATATAGGCAGCCAGTTGCTTTTTCTGATAGTTTTCTAATGCTTCTCGAGATTTAAAGTTATGAAGCCAGCGAGTTTGGATAAAAGTTTTAAGAAAGGTTATTTTTTTCATACAAAATCCGCTCAATCCTTTCTACAGGATCATGGCTAACTAGCACTTCTATTCCATCCTTTAAAACCTCTTCCAAGAGCTCCGTTCCTTTGATATAGTCAGCCTTACTATCTTGAACCAAGGAAGGAATCAGATGCATCTGTTTGGTGTAAGGCAAAAGGTCAATGCCCCAACAGAGGTCTGCCGCGATAAAGAGATCATAGTCTGGCATAAAGAGGCAAGCTTGACCCTTAGCATGCCCATCAATAGAAGCTACCAGGATACTTCCATCTCCAAACAAATCATAGGTAGGACGATAAGAAAAGTTAGCGCTTTGCTGATTTGCCTTGATGACTGTCAATCTTTCCTCGAAGTCACTCGGCAAAAATTCTTTAAAAATTAAATCTTTTAGTTTTGGTTTCTTGTATACATCATAGACTTCCTGGGTCAGGATAAAGTTTGCATTCGGAAAGAAGCTAGCCCCTCCCAAATGATCTGGATGTAGATGAGACAACAAGACATAGTTAATTTCTTCTGGCTTGATCCCTTTAGCTTTCAGCAAGTGCACAATCTGATCTTTCTCTGTCATTTGAACGGGCGTCCCCAAGCGATATAAAGCATATCTTAGTTTTGTCTTAATATCGTAGTGATAGCCAGTATCATAGAGCAGATAGCCCTTATCCCTGTGCTTGATAAGGAACACTCCTGCGGGGAAAGTCATCTTTCTATTCTTGACACCCTTAAAAAGCAAACCGGCATAACTCGTACAATATCCCGCTGGGAAATACTCAATGCTTTCGATAATCTTGGACATATTGTTCAATCCCTTCTGAAATACTAATTTTCGGATGATACCCCAATTCCCTCTCAGCCTTGCTAATATCTAGAGTTTGACTATAACGAAGTAGAAAATAGGTATATCGAGTTAGAGGCGGCTCCCCTTTAAGGTTCAAGGTCTTGTATAGAAATTCTAAACTACTTGCAATTCCTGATAAGAGAGATGCTGGAATTTTTCTATATTTGATTGGATAACCCAGACCTGTCAAACTTTCCTCTAGCAAATCTCTAAAAGCCCTCGGTTCGCCATTAGTAATGTTATAAACCTCACCTTTTGCTTCTGGGACTTCTAAGGCTAAACGGATTGCCAGAGCAACATTTTCCACACAAGTCATATCCATGAGCTGACGCCCATCTCCAATCAAAGGAATTCCTATTTTTTGACTCAGATTGATAACCCGTGGCAAGATGCTAGTGTCCCCAATCCCAAACAGGCCCCGAGGCCTCAAGATGATACTCGGAACATCTGGATAATCTTTAAAGAGTTTCTCCGAAGCTAATTTACTACGGATATAGTTATTAAGCTTATTTTCCTCTGGTGCATCACTTTCTTTAATCCCTAGTTGATCTCTAGGCGCTGCATAGATACTAGGTGATGATACATAGACTAATCGTTGGATACTAGCTTGTCGACAAGCTTCGAGAATATATTTAGTTCCTAAAACATTAGCCTGATAAAAATCTTCCCAAGGCCCCCAAACTGTTGACAGAGCTCCAGCATGAACAACCATGTCCATCTCTTGACAAGCCTCTAATAAATCTTCTGCCTTTGTCAAATCACCCTGAAAAAAACTGACCGAAGAATTCTCCAAAGAGCGACCTACCTTACTGTTTCTACCAAAAGCTCGCACTTGGTAACCATGCTCAACTAGTTCTTCTACAACATACTTTCCAAGAAAACCAGTGGCTCCCGTAACTAATACTTTTTTCATCATTCTTTCTCCTTAGTTGATAACAGTCGGTGAATTTCGCTCTCCAAAATTTCTGTTGGATGATAGGATTGTGCAGCCTGGCGTAAAATTTTTAATTCTGACCAATCTTCTTTAGTAATTAATTTCTCAAAGGCTAAGCCAATCGCTCTCGTATCCTCTTTATTAGCAGTCAGTGCAACACCCGCTTCCACACCACGAACGGCATAATCAAATTGGTCGTAATCATGAGGCAAAATCAAAGCTGGTTTACCATAAATGATACATTGATAAAAAATTCCAGCTCCACCATGATGAATCACATAATCCATCTGAGGAATGTATTCTTTGTAAGGAAGATAAGAAACAACGGACAGATTCTCCATCAGATTCTCACTCTGAAAAGGTTCTCCACCAACTCCACGAGTCACAAAAAAGTGAAAATCAGGATGCGCTTTGGCTAGTTGCTTCGCTTGAAAGATTAGATTATCTTTGGCCCATGCCAGTTGAGTCCCACAAGTCACCAAAACTTTCTTTCGATTAGGAAAAGCTGACAAATCTAATGGATAATCTTTCCCAGCCTCTACTGAAGCTCCAAAGGGTCCTACCCACTTATAGTGTTCTGGAAAGCCCTTTTTTAACTCTACTTCTTTCATCCCTATACCAAGGATTGAATATGGAGAATAAATTGTCTCATGACCGAGTTGATTATACAATTTAAAATTATATCTTTTTAAGCGATCACGAAACGAAAAAGATACAATTCGTTTCACTAAACGAGTTGCTTTTCTGCCAACAAATTGTATCGAAGCTTCCCAGCTATTCTTAGGACTCCCCATCCTACCAATTAGACAGGGCGGGCCATCAGTAGTCTCTAAAACAAATTGTGTAGCCATAGTAGTAATCCAAGGAATACCAAGCTGATCTGCTACGAGCCCACCTGACAAAGTTATAAAATCAGCAATAACAATATCTGGGCGATTCTTTTGCCACTCTTTCATTAATTGATCAGAAACTAGATTAATTAAATCAATACTAGCAGAAAGTTGATGATATGCTGATAAAATTCCTAATTGTTCAGAGTTATTTGCTGCTTTTTCGAACTCATCAACGTGCCCTTCTAGTATAGTAACTACATTAAAACCTGCAGCCTCAGCAACGGCTTTTTTTTGAGGACCAGTGAATAAACGAATCTCATATCGAGGGTTATTAAGTAAAGGTATTAATAAATTCATTGTTGGATACAAATGTCCACTTAAAGGAACAACTACAACATCAATTTTGATTCTTTTCATATGACTAGGATACCAAAAATAAAAAAAAAGAACTATCATAAAGATAATTCTTAGCCAAAAAATTCGTTTTTGAAATGAAAATAACATGGAAGCTTTAGGAAAATGTAATGAGAATTTACAAGTAAATAGTAAATTATAAATCCTATCAAATGAAAAAATAAAAAAAGGCAACCGCCTCAATTTAAGTATTGACCAATCGGGAAGACAGGATTCGAACCTGCGACACC